>JBJKSL010000456.1:0-9323 GCA_046704145.1 Phycisphaerae bacterium | reverse complement strand
GCCTTGGCCGCAACGCTCGGGCAGGAGCGCGACTCACTGGAAGACGTGGTCGAGCCGTACCTGCTGCAGATCGGGTTCATGGTCCGCACGCGCCAAGGTCGATGCGCGACTAAGGCTGCGTACGACCATCTCGGCCTGCCGTATGCGGGGCCGAAGCTTGGCGGCGACGGGCAGGCTGAGTTGTTCGAGAATGAGTAGGGAGTGGGAAATGCTCACAGCTAGTGTCTGCCTCGGAATGTGGTTGTCTGCAGCACCAACTGCAGTGGCGGGTCAGGCGGTTGCAACTACCAAACCTGCTTCAACACCGGCCATCGACTGGGCCAAGCACTATTACGATCGGGTGGCACAGTTCAAACGCGACAACGACGCCCTGCCAAAGCCTGACGGCCGATCGCTGCGCATCGTGCTCGTTGGCTCATCGCATTTTGAGCGGTTCAACGAAAAGAAGCTGCTGCCGGGACGCGAAGTGATCAACCGCGGCATCGCTTCGGACCGAATCGGTGTGGACGAACGTGGCATACTGCATCGGTTGAACTGTTCGGTGTTCGACTGCAAGCCGGGGTTTATCTTTCTTGAAAACGGGGTGAACGACCTTGGCGAGCTGTGGCGGCACGGCACGCCGTCCATCGACGTGGTTGATGCCTGCTACCGCAAAGTGGTGATGTAGATCCGCATGCGGCTGCCGGATGTGCCGCTGGTCATCGTGGGATTGTTTCCAACACGAGACCGGTATGCGGGACTGAAACCGTTGATCGTTGAATTCAACGAGCGGCTGCGAAAGATCGCCGCGGATAACGGCTGTCCGTTCATGGATGCGTACAAACCATTCGCGGATGAGAACGGGCAGTTGCGGAAAGAACTCTCACGCGACGGGCTGCATCTGAGCGATGCGGGGTACAAGATCTGGGTGCGGCTGATAGAGAAAGCGCTTGCCAGCAGCGAACGCCCGTCTGCCACACAGCCCACGAATTCCCGGTGAGGGAATTCGTTGCCCATGCCATCGTTATAGCGTGGCCATCACGCTGCAAAGCTCTGTAAAGGCCGCGCCGGCTGAAGCTCGCGCCTCGTCGGTTGGGCGGATTCAAAACTGCGGTCCGGGGAGACTCCCCTCAACCGGCCAAATGCAGGCGGGCGCGGGCGCTGGATTCGGCGCGGGCTCGGCGTTTTAGGGCGGCATCGTCGTTGGTCGGCAACAAACGGGCTTCCTCCAGGGCATGCAGGGCCTCTTCCCGGTCGATCTTGTCCGGAGCGACCGCACGCTGGGTAAGTTTGGTCACGCGATTGTCCAGCACCTGGGCAAAGCCCGCGTCTACAAACCAAATCTGCTCCTTGTCGCCGGCACGGATCTTCAACAGGCCGGCCCCAAGTTCGCATACCAGCGGAGCACGGTTATACAGCAGGCCGATTTCACCGTCGTGCGCGGGCAAAGACACGACAACGACGTCGTCCTCGAAGACCTTGGCCTCGGGGGTGATCAGGCTGCAGTGGAGTCGGGGAAGAGCCATAACGCATTGTGCCTTTCGGTTCCAAAAGGATCGGTCCCCATTTCGCCAAACATAGAAACGGGTACAGCCCCTATCACGCCTTCGCCAGACGCTCGGCCTTGGCGGCGGCCTCCTCTACGTTGCCGACGTACATGAAGGCCTGCTCCGGAAGATGGTCCCACTTGCCAGCCACGATTTCCTCGAAGCTGCGGATGCTGTCTTCCTTGCGCGTGTAGTTGCCGGGGAAGCCGGTGAACGGCTCGGCCACGAAGAACGGCTGACTGAAGAAACGCTCGATCTTGCGAGCGCGGCTGACCAGCAGCTTGTCCTCTTCGCTGAGTTCGTCCACGCCGAGGATGGCGATGATGTCCTGCAAGTCGCGGTAACGCTGCAGAATCTGCTGCACCTGGCGGGCGATGGCGTAGTGCCGCTCGCCGACGTACTGCGGGTCGAGAGCACGGCTGGACGAGGCCAACGGGTCGATGGCCGGGTAGATGCCCTTCTCGCTGATGCCGCGGGCGAGCACGATGAACGCGTCGAGGTGCGTAAACGTCGTCGCCGGAGCCGGGTCGGTGAGGTCGTCAGCCGGCACGTAGACCGCCTGCACGCTGGTGACGGCACCATGGCGAGTGGACGTAATTCGCTCCTGCAGAGCACCCATTTCGGTGCCCAGGGTGGGCTGGTAACCCACGGCCGAGGGCATACGCCCGAGCAACGCCGAGACTTCCGAGCCGGCCTGGCTGAAACGGAAGATGTTGTCCACGAACAGCATGGTGTCGGCCCCGGACTCGTCGCGGAACCACTCGGCCATGGTCAATGCCGAGAGGGCTGCTCGCAGACGTGCCCCTGGTGGCTCGTTCATCTGGCCGAAGACCATGGCGGTGTGGTCCATGACCTGCTTGACGTTGCCTTGGGCGTCCTTGAAGGTGGCCTCCTGCATTTCGAGCCAGAGGTCGTTGCCTTCGCGAGTTCGCTCGCCGACGCCGGCAAACACCGAATAGCCGGAGTGCTCGCGGGCAATGCGGGCGATCATCTCCTGCACGATGACGGTCTTGCCCAGCCCCGCCCCACCGAACAGACCGATCTTGCCGCCGCGGACGAACGGAGCGAGCAGGTCGATGACCTTGATGCCGGTCTCCATCATCTCGGACTTGGGAGTCAGGTCGGCGAACTCCGGCGGGTCATGGTGGATCGGGCGGCGTTCCTTGGCCTGAACCGAGCCGCGCATATCGATGGGCTCGCCGACGAGGTTGAACACGCGACCGAGCGTCTCCATGCCGACGGGCACGGAGACGGGGCCGCCGGTGTCCTCGATCTGCTGGCCGCGCATAAGGCCGTCGGTGCTGCCGAGAGCCACAGCGCGGACCTTGCCGCCGCCGAGATGCGATGCGACTTCGCACCACAGCAGTTCTTTCTGCGTGTAGCCGAGCACCTTGCGCTCGACGTCCAGCCTCAGTGCGTTGTACAGGGCGGGCAGGCGGTTCTCGTCGAACTCCGCGTCCAGCGTGGAACCGATCACCTGCGTGACTCGCCCGTAGTTCTTACTGCCGTTTGTGTCTGCCATGAGAACCCTCGAAGAAAGCTATTGGCTATTAGCTGTAAGCTGTTAGCCAGAGAAGAACTCTGGCCAGTTGCCTTCAAGCTAATAGCTCAGAGCTAATAGCTAACAGCTACTTTTTTCCAAACACCTTGCTCAGATCCGTGTCCTTGATCTTCTCGTCCGGTACGCCGAGGGCATGAAGCACGCCGACTGCCATCAGCGTGTCGCCCATTGGTTTCATGTGTACGCCGTCCACGGTAAGTTGGCGGCCGCCTTCGGTCGGCTGCGTGCTCGCCGCACTTCTGTTCTTCAGCACCTTCAGGAACATTTCGCGCAGGTTCACAAAGGTGCATTTTCGCTCGCGAGCAATCTCCTGGCCGGCCTTGACGTACATCTTCAGCCGCTGATTGCCCTCGGCCATCACATCCTCCTGGATGATCGTCGGCGAGAGAATCAGCACGCGGATACCGGCATCCTGGGCCATCTTCACCATGGCCTCCAGATTACGCTTATACCGCATGAGCACCTGCGGGTCGTGTGGTGCGTTCAGCCGATGCCACACGTCGTTGATGCCCACGTTGATGGTGACGATGGCCGGCTTACGATCGACCACATCCTTTTTGAAGCGGACGACCATGTCCTCAGCCTTCTGGCCGCCGATGCCGACGTTGATGATCTTGGGGATCTTCAGATCCGGGTACTGCTGTGCGAAGACGGCATTGATGACCCGCAGATAACCGCCCGCAGCAGTGATACTGTCGCCCATTGCGACGATCTGCTCGCCGGCTTTGATCTTCAACGCTGTCTTAGCAGCGGGCTGCGAGGCGGCAGGAGCTTCGGCCGCGCTCGAACCTGACAGAGTCAACAACAGGCCCACACTCATCATAGTGCTTACCATCATGCCAAGGCCTCCGCACCCGCCACAATGTCCAGCAGTTCGAGGGTGATCTGAGACTGCCGGGCCCGGTTGAGTTTCTGCGTCAAGCTGCGAATCATGTCGCCCGCGGCATCCGTTGCCGACTTCATGGCCACCATGCGGGCGGTCTGCTCGCTCACGCTGGCGTCGTTGAAGCACTGGAACAAACGCACCTTCACAAACTCCGGCAGCAAGTCCGCCAGCAGTTCCTCCGCAGGCGGAGTGAACTCGTATTGGACGCCGGCCATCATGGTTTCCGGCGCCTTTTCCTCAGCTTCGCCAGGCTTTTGGATGGGCAGAAGCTGAAGGACTTCCGGCCGTTGCGAGGCCGTCGAATGGAACCGCGTATAGACCACCTGCACCGAATCGAGCTGTCGCGCGGTGTATGCGTCCATCATCTTGGAGGCCAGAGCCTCCACGTCCGCGTAGGCGGGGTTGCCTTCGAACTGCGTGCTGGTCCACGCCGTGGGCTGGTTGAGGAAGCGGAAGTAGGCGATGCCCTTCTTGCCCACCACGTAAAGGTCGACCTTTTTGCCGGCAGCTTCCTGGGCTGCGATCTGCTCCCTGGCCATGCGAAGGACGGCGGAATTGTAGGAACCGCACAATCCGCGATTGCTGGTCAGCACAATCACCGCAGTAGTGGCAGATTCGGTGTTGACCCGCAGCAGCGGATGCTCCACGTCGCCGCCGGCCCTGGAGAGCTCCTGCGCGAGTCGGGTGATATTCTCGACGTAGGGCTTGGTGGCCATCGCCCGGTTGTACGCGGACTGGAAGCGCGCCGTCGCGATGAGCTGCATAGTCCGCGTGATCTTGCGGATGTTCTGCACCGCCTTGCGGCGTTTGGCAATTGCACGTGCCTTGGCCATTGTAAATCACCTTGTTATCGCGGCCGGTGCCGTCGTGGCCTTGCGTTTAACGAACCAGTACTCCATGCCGGGCGGCTGTTCGCGAGCCTCACTGAGCAGTTCCAGGCTCATCCGCACGTCCGGCTCCATCACCGGCGTCACCGAGTACACCCGCACGGCCGAGTTCGAATCCGGCCCGGTGCCGGTGCGATACCAACCGCCGACCTCCGTCCAACTCGCAGGGATCGGCACTTTCGGCGAACTACCCGCGATCAACGCCAACTGCGCTTTCTTCGCGGCGGTCACTCGCTCGATGTATTCGGGCGTGTACTCGCCGGTCAGCCGAGCCTTGGCCATCTTCACGTTGGTCAGGCCGGACAGATCCACGATGCCCGCCTGCGTTTCGTACCCGATGGTGCCCGGCTGATTCACAGCCACCGGCCCCTCGGGGAAATACGTCCGCACGAACGACGCCGCCACGCGATCCCGGACGAAAGCATCCCGGCACTTGCTCGGAACCGAGAAGAACGCCTCGATTGTCGGTGCGGCCACTATCGCTACGGTCAGCAGACACATCGCAGCGATCAGCACCATCCCGCGGTACGGCGATATCTCCGGCAGCTGCGGTCCTGACGGCTGGCTCGTGCTTCTCGCCACACCCAATACCGCCAAGGACTTTTTGTCGCTGTTGTAGGTGGCGGCCAGTGTTCGACCGATGGCCACCACGCCGACCGGAATCAGAAACGCCTCATTGCGATACTGACCGGTGCGGCCGACGGCTGCGTGCACCAGCACCATGAACACGAAAACAAACAGCCAACCTGTGCGGCCGCGTTCGAACTCGTCGGCCGAATGCGTCCTCAGTTGCCGCATGGCCAGCAGTGCCGCGGCCAGAATCGTCAGCAGCCAAAGCGACGGCGACCGCCCCACCGCAGCCAACGCATGCTCGAAAATCCGCCTGCCGTAGTCATGCCAGTTCGGGCCCAGCACGTTGGCAGCATGCGTGAGCACGGCATTCGGCAACACTGCCGCCCCAGTAGCCAGCAAGCCCACACCCACCAGCACCGGCACGCTCAGAGCGGCAATCACGGTCAGCAGCTTTCGCTTCGTCCTGCCCTGCAACCAGGCCCACAGCAGCGTACCGGCTACCACGATCAGCGACTCGTATCGCAACGCGACGTTCAGTACCGTCAGGCCTGCGCCGACGAGGGGCAGCCACCAGGACCATATGTCGTGCTCGATCACCTCGATGGTGACTGCCACAACGAGCAGCATCACGATCGCGTGCAGCACGTGCCCGGTGCCGGCCATAACGATCAAAGGCAGCGGCAAGAGCAGGCCCATGCCGACGAGCAACCCGAACATCCACCAGCCGTTGCGCACTTCCCGTCGTAACAGGTGGCCCGTTAGCAGGACCAAGGCGACCGCAGCCACCACGTTGATCACCAGCGGAATCAGAGCGATCTCGTCCGCAGTTCGCGCCGACGGCGACAGAGCCGGAACCCGCATTGCCGCAGTCAGAATCAGCGGCCAGATTACCGAGGGCGAACACGCCAGAGGCGTCGTTTCGCCGAAGCGAGGCCCACTCGTAGTTCCCGTCAAGTCGCGAGCCAGCGTAAGGTCGAGATACGCGTCGTCCTGCGTGTAGGCGAACTCGCTCGCATGCAGTCTCGCCGGGTTGATTCGGTAGATCAGCAGCAGCGTCGCCGCCAACAGGACGATCGTTGCCAACAAAGCCCCGACGCGAGCGCCGGTCGTAGGCGACCCGTCATCTGCAGTCGGCATTGTGGCTGGCCGCTCCGCCATCAGGCTCTGTCCCGAACCTCACTTTTTGGGTGCCGTTTCGCTCACAAAGCGCTGCTTGAAGTTCTTGATGATCTCCCTCAGCTTCTCCTGCAGGGCGTCGGACAGGTCGCCGGTTTTGACGATCTCCTCGCGGACTTCGGGGAATTCGTCGTGGACGTGCTGCAGAAGCTTCGATTCGAAATCGGAAATTCGGCTGATAGGCAGATCGTCGCAGAAGCCGCGGGTGCCCGCGAACAGGCTCAGTACCTGGTCGGCCACGTGGTATGGCTTGTACTGCCCCTGCTTGAGCAACTCGACCATGGCCTTGCCGCGGTCCAACTGACGCTGCGTCGCTGCGTCGAGCTCGGTGCCCAACTGGGCGAACGCTTCCAGGTCGCGATAGGCAGCCAAGTCCAAACGCAACGAGCCGGCCACCTTCTTCATGGCCTTGATCTGGGCCTTGCCACCCACGCGCGAGACGCTGATGCCGACGTTGATGGCCGGCCGCACGCCCGCGAAGAACAAGTCTGGTTCGAGGTAGATCTGGCCGTCGGTAATCGAAATCACGTTGGTCGGGATGTAGGCCGACACTTCGCCTTCCAGCGTCTCGATGACCGGCAGTGCGGTGAGCGAGCCGCCGGTGCCCGGCCTTACGCGCACCTCGTGATCGTCCTTGCCCATGGCCTTCAGGTCGTGCTTGGCTTCGTGCTCGCCGGGGACGCCGACGTATTCCTTCTCGGTGATGCCCGTCCTGGTGTCCGCCGGTGCCGACTTGGGCACGATGATGTAGCGGTTGGCCACCTTGCACGAGCGTTCGAGCAGTCGGCTGTGCAAGTAGAAGACGTCGCCGGGGTAGGCCTCGCGACCGGGCGGTCGCCGCAACAACAGCGACAACTGACGATAGGCGGCGGCCTGCTTGCTGAGGTCATCATAGACGCACAGCGTGTGCTTGCCTTCCTCGTAAACAAAGTACTCGGCCATGGCACAACCGGCGTACGGAGCCACGTACTGCAACGGAGCGGGGTCCGAGCTGCCGGCCGTGACCACGATGGTGTAGTCCATGGCCCCGTGCGCGCGGAGCATTTCGACCACGCCGGCTACCGTCGCTTCCTTCTGGCCGACGGCGACGTACACGCAGATGACGCCGGTGTCCTTCTGGTTGATGATCGTGTCGACCGCGTTGGCCGTCTTGCCGGTCTGGCGGTCGCCGATGATGAGCTCGCGCTGGCCTCGGCCGATGGGGATCATACTGTCGATGGCCTTGATGCCCGTCTGCAGAGGCTGATCCACCGGCTGGCGTTCGGCGATGCCGGGAGCGGGCGTTTCCATCGGTCGGCGATGTGGCGACTCAATGGTACCCTTGCCGTCGAGCGGTCTGCCCAGCGGATCGACCACGCGGCCGACCAAGGCCGGCCCGACGGGCACAGAGAGAAGCTGGCCGGTGCCGCGGACGGAGTCGCCTTCCTTGAGGCCGAGATAGTCACCGAGCACCACCGCACCGATGGCGGTCTCTTCCAGGTTGAAGACCTGCCCGATAGTGCCGTTCTCGAACTCGAGCATCTCGCCGGCCATGGCGTTGGACAGGCCGTAGATCCGCGCGATACCGTCACCGACTTCGAGGATCTTGCCGACCTCGGCCACTTCGATCTCGCCACGATATTGGGCGATCTCTTCCCGAATGACCGACGCGATTTCATCGACTTTGAATTTCATTGTTTGGTCCTGAAGAAGCTATGAGTTGTGAGCTATGTGCTGTGAGCCGGAAAACGATCGGTCCGGGCACAGCATGTCTCACCTCCAACTTCTCAATTCTCACTTCTCACTTACTTCATACCCTCTGCCGCCGTGGATTTCGTGCAGAGCTCGCTCGCTGAAGCGGTCTCGAAGCGACTCTACACGCGAGCGCACGCTGCCGTCGATCTGGCGGTCCCTTATGTGGATGACCACGCCGCCGATCAGGTCCGGCACAACGCGCTCCTCCAGCAAAGGCTCCTTGCCCATGTAGGCGGCGAGGCTGTCCTTCATGGCCGAGCGTAGTTCATCATTGAGCGGCATGGCCGTCTCGACCAGCACTTCCTGCTGGTGATGGCGGGCCTCCATCCGCAGTTGAACGGCGCGATACACCAGCCGAACGAGAGACATGCGGTTGCGATTGTTCAGAACCTGAAGCAGGTTCAGCAGCAGATCGCTCATGCGCCCGCGGAAGAGCTTTTCCAAAGACTCTCGCCGCGGTTCATCGTCGACCGTGTCATTGGTCATGAAGCCGTTGAACTCGGCATCCTCGTCCATGTAGCGGATGAGGTCGGCGAACTCGTCCGCGACCTCTTCCTCGGCATTTTGCTGCGCAGCCGCGGCGAGCAGTGCCTCGGCGTACACGTCGGCGAGCGCCATCAGTTCGTCGTTTTTCTTCGGCATGGAAAAGCCTCACCACCGATTCAAAGACTTTTGGCCGCAGCAGCAGTTCTTTGCCCGCAGATCACGCAGATAGGACAGATAAATGAGGTCGAAGACCTAAACCTCAAACCTCTTATTCCAACCATGAATCCTTATATCTGCCTTGGCTTTCATCTGCACAATCTGAATGATCTGCGGGCAAAAACCTCTTCGTCAGTTCGTACCTTCGCCCTTGAGTTCGGCCAGTGCTTCGTGAACCAGTCGAGCGTGATCCTCCGGAGCAATCTGCCGCTTGAGGATGGAACCTGCCATGTTCGTGGCCAGTTCCGCGGAGCGCTCGTAGAGATCGCGAAGCGCGG
>JBJKSL010000455.1:0-14612 GCA_046704145.1 Phycisphaerae bacterium | reverse complement strand
CCCTTGCCTTGGCCGATGGCGGGCGGTCAGGCGGGCTTCCTGTCGAGCGACTGGGTAGCGGCGGGTATGTGCCGCTATAAGCTGCGGATTGCCAATCCGCCGGAGCGGGGCGTGATTCTGCGTATGGATTGGCCGCAAGGGCCCCTGCAGCAGGATCAGCCGGTGCAAGCGGGGCAACTGCAGGCTGGATTCAACCTGGCTTCGACGGAGGCACTCAATAGTGCCAAGGAGATCGTCGAGATCTTTCAGTTGATCGGGACGAAGAACTACTACCACTATGGCACGTGGCGGAAGCTGGCTCTTTCGCCGCCCAAGGAAGCTGAACTGGTCGAGGCTCACCGCAAGCTTATCGAGGCGTGGAACAGCTACGTGGCCGGCACCGAGCGGATCATCTGCAACCAGCCCAAGACGCTGGATGTGCACCTGGTGCTGAAGGAGCCCGTGCCGGTCGAGCAGTTGCCGACGGCGCCGTCGCCGGCCGCGCCCCCGGTGGTGGCCAAGGCGAAGAAGGCTGCTCCACCGCCGGCGACCAAGGTGAAGGTAGCCACGCGGTCGACATCTCAAGCGGCTTCTGCTCCTGCCGTTGCAGCCAGTTCGCGTGCTACATCATCTTCGAGCAAGCCTGCCGCCGCACCGGCCAAGGCCTCACCGGCCACATCCCCCGCGGCTCCATCCAGCATGCCTGCGAGCGCGGAGGCACACTAAGCTCGCCGTCTTTTTTCTTGTCGGCCAAGGTTTCACTTGCGTAATCTGATGAACCGGCGGATTTTTCGGTCGGCGGCACGCATTCCCGTACGGAAACGGCCAAGGCAAAGCCTCTGCTGCTGGTTCAAGTGGAAGAGGGGTATCACTCCGGCCGGTTCTCCAGCCCGTTGATCAGGCCGGAGAGCATGCGGGAGATTTCTTCCAGTCTGTCGCGTAGTAGACCCGAGGTGAGCGGCTTGTCCGCCCGGTTGCGGGGTCTCCAATCTCGTCTCTTTCCCCGCCTGCTCTACTCTCTACTTTCCACTGCTCACCTGCTCTATTGAAAAGGGCTGTCCTAAGACAGCCCTTTTCAATCGGGGCGACTGGATTCGAACCAGCGACCTCTTGGTCCCGAACCAAGCGCTCTAGCCAGGCTGAGCCACGCCCCGAGTTCAGACCCTCTATGATAGCGGATGCGAGGCTGGACGCAAGTGGCCGCCAATTCGCGGGAAAAACGCGGAAAGCGACGGTGCGGGCGACGCACAGGGGCGAGTCTCGGGGAGGGCTGGACGGCACGCGGGGTGGGGGCCTATCGGTTTGCCGCTAGTTCCGGTAAAAATAAGGCTGGCGGTTTCGGCGGCTCCTGGTGGATCTGCGGGACCGGCAGGCTCAGGCGGAGTGCCCATGGAAGTGGACGCGAACGAAATGGCGGCAGCGGGTCAGCAAGACGAGGTGGCGGCTCAGCAGGGGGAAGCCAAGACCAAGGTTCCTGGTTGGCATCTGCACCGGCGGATCTACGACTGGGTGTTGAGCTGGGCGGAGACGAGCTACGGAGCGGTGGCGCTGTTCGCCATGGCCTTTGCGGAGTCGAGCTTCTTTCCGGTGCCTCCGGATGTGCTGCTGATGCCGTTGGTGCTGGGGGCGAGGCGAAAGTGGTTCCGGCTGGCGGCGTTGTGCACGCTGGGCAGCGTGGTGGGTGGCATAGTCGGCTACGGGATCGGCCTGTCGCTTATGGACACCGTCGGCCAGCGCATCATCGCGTTCTATCACGCACAGCAGTATTACGGCCAGGTGATGGGCTGGTATCAGCGGTACGACTTCTGGATCGTGTTCGTCGCTGCGCTGACGCCCATCCCCTACAAGGTGTTTACGATCGCCTCCGGTGCGTTCCATATGAACCTGCTGGCGTTCGCCCTGGTGTCGGTGGTGGGACGAGGGCTGCGATTCTTCGCGGTGTCAGCATTGCTGTACCTGTTCGGGCCGCCGATGAAACGGCTGATCGACAAGTACTTCGATTTGCTCTGCGTGGCTTTTGTAGTGTTGCTGGTGGGCGGGTTCGTAGTGATAAAGTACGTCAAATAGAGTTCCAGGGATCCAGAGTTCCAGAGACGGGCGGTTGGGCAGCGATGGATAGCGGGTTTAGCATGGATAAGGGCTCACAGCTTGCTTTGCTGCGGTTGGCACGGCAGGCCATCGAAGCACGGCTGCGTGGCCTGGAGCCTCCTGCTCTACCCGCGATGGAAGACGCGCCGGCGGAGTTCGGCGGCCTTTTCGTCACGCTGCACAGCGGCAGGCGGCTGAGAGGCTGCATCGGGCGGTTCGATCCGGATTCAGGACTGGCCGAGACAGTGCAGACGATGGCCGTGGCAGCACTGGCGGACCCGCGGTTTCGGCATATGCCCGTGCGGTTGGAGGAGTTGCCTGATTTGCGGATCGAGATTTCGATCCTGTCCAAGATGGTGCGTACCGCCGAGCCGCTGTCGCTGCAGCCGGGCGTGCACGGCATCTACGTTCGCCGGGGGGCGTATGCCGGCTGCTTTCTGCCGCAGGTGGCGCCCGAACAGGGCTGGGACCGCGAGATGCTCCTCACGCGATGTTGTGCGGACAAGGCCGGCCTGCCGGGCGATTCGTGGAAGGATCCGCAGACAGAAGTGTATCTGGTTACGTCGACGGTGTTTGAAGAAGATAAGAAGCTTTGAGCTATGAGCTGTGGGCTCTGAGCCGAGAACGGAACTGCGGATGCGACTGCTCGGCTCGCGCAGGAATCGCTTCGCGCGAGGTGTATGGCGAACGCATTGGTTCGCGGGAAAGGATTCCCGCAAGAGTGGATGCAGGAAAGGATTCCTGCGCCAGCGGATTCCTGCACCAGCGGATTCCTGCACTAGCGGATTCCTGCACCAGCGGTCTGGCTCATAGCTGATAGCCCAAGGCTCGCAGCTTTATGGGAGTAATTGAATGTGGATGATGATCTGGGCTGTGTTGTTGAGTTTCGTGACTCTTATTTGGCTCTCACGCCATAGGGAGATCAACGCAGCCCGACGTCAGAAGCTGGCCATCAATTCGCGGACGTACGATGGCCCGCCGGCGGATGCGCCCTTTGTCAGCGTGCTCATTGCGGGCAAGGACGAGGAGGCCAACATCGAGCGGGCGGTTCGCAGCATGCTTCGGCAGGACTACCCCAATTTCGAGCTGATCGTGATCAACGACCGCAGCACGGACCGCACGCCGCGGATTCTCGAGTCCCTCAAGGCAGAGGATGCAACCGGGCGTTTGCGCGTGCTGCACATAACCGAGTTGCGCGAGGGCTGGTTCGGCAAGAATAACGCCATGCGCGAGGGCGTGGCCGTCGCTCGAGGCGAGTGGCTGTGCTTCGGCGACGCCGATTGCGAGCAGACCTCCGAGCGATGCCTGTCCATGGCTGTGCGGCACGCCATGGAGAACAAGTGTGATTTCCTGTCCGTGCTGCCGCGACTGGCGACGGAAAGCCTGTGGGAGCGGATCATTCAGCCGGTGGCAGGGGCGGTGATGGTGTTCTGGTTCGATCCGCGCAAGGTCAACGATCCGGCGGACCCGGCAGCCTATGCGAACGGGGCGTTCATGCTGATGTCGCGGGACTGCTACGATGCCCTGGGCGGGCACGACGCGGTCAAGACCGAAGTCAACGAAGACATGCACATGGCCCGAATCTGCAAGGAACGCGGCCGCAAACTGCTGGTGTGCCAGAACGACGATCTGTACACCGTGCGCATGTACGCCAACCTCGGGCAGATCTGGCGGGGATGGAGCCGAATCTTCTACGGCTGCTTCGGCACATTTCGGCGGTTGCGGGTTAGCGCCCTCATGCTGCTGTGCACCAACGTGTTTCCGTACGCGAGCCTGCTGATTGCTGCGGCCGTGCTGGGTTTCGCCGGCGGAGCGGTGGCCAATCACGGCTGGTATTGGGTCGGCGGGGCGGCGGCCTTGGCGGTGGCGGCGCAGCTTTCGGTGATCACGCGATTCTACAAGCTTAGCTACGCCAATCCCTGGCTGGCTCCGACCTTTATCGTGGGTGCGGTGGTTTGCATCGGCATGCTCATCAACGCCATGTTCAAGCTCAAGGGCCGCACCACGGTGACATGGCGTGGCACGACGTATCAGGCAGATAAGGTGGTCGGCGCGGGGACGCAGCCGAGCGAAGCGGTGAGTTCTGAGGGTTCTGCGACGAAGTAGATGTGTGCAATGTCTCATTCTTTGATAGTTTCAAATGCGTGGCTCGCCCAGGCGACCAGTCAACCGGCCGAACAGGTCGGCAAATGGTTTGATTACGTCCGCAGCCTGGCGACCCGCGTGCCGATGCGCGTGTGGATGTGGATCATCGTCGTCGGGATCGGCTGGATCGTCTTGCGGAAGGCGTGGACGTCGGTGTCGCGGGCGATTCGACTGAGTCGACCGCCGCGCATTCACCCGTCATTGCAGAAGTACAACGTCGACAAGGTCGAGGTTCAGCGGCAGCAACGCGAACTGGCCGCCGGCGTGGTGGCGACATCAACCAGCAACCGCCTGGTGGGCTATCGCATGGTCCGGCAGGTCGAGGCCGTCTTCGTGGAGGGCTTCTCTTCGCCGGAAGATGCGCTGATCGCGTTGAAGGCAGCTGCAGTGGAGCGTGGGGCTAACGCGATTCTGAACGTCCGGACCGAGCACACCGCGGCCGGACGCTGTACAGCCTCTGGGGACGCGGTTCTGGTCGCAGCGTTGACCGGGCCCGCCGACAAAAGCCCGCAAGCGAAGAGAATGTAGAAGCTATCCTAAAACTGCTGGGGACTGTCCCGATTTGCGGCGTACTCGCCGCCAAATGGGACTGCCCCCCTCTCGAAGAGCAGTTTTGGGATAGCTTCTAGAATGCTGAATGCAGAATGGAATACGTCGCCGCGTGCAAAAGGACGCGAATGCCCTACACGCAGACCACGGCGGTTACTTCGGGCACGTGATGCTTAAGGTTTCGCTCGACGCCGAACTTGAGGGTCATGGCCGCGGAGGGGCAACCAACGCAGGCACCGTGAAGCTTGACCTGCACGACACCGTTGTCATCGACGTCCACAAATTCGAGGTCGCCGCCGTCGCTCTGAATCGCGGGGCGCAGTTGGTTGATGATGGCGGTGACTTTGTCGCGGAGAGAGGGGGTTGGATTGGCAGCGTCTGTCATTTCTCGTCCTTCCTGGTTGAAGCAGCGTAATTGCGGACCCAAGTATATCGGCGGAGCGGAGTGATTCAACCTCTTGTGTGGGACGGCATCTTGCCGGTCCAGATGATACCGGTCCAGAATTGAATGTCCGTCATGGGCAGCGGTTAAACTTGTCCGTACTCGCCAGCGTTTCGCGGACGGGCGAGGTCGCGGTTGCCGAGCTGACCGCAGGCGGCCATCTGGTCGCGGCCCTTGGTGAGTCGCCGCTTGCACATCTGGCCGGCGTCCTGCAGACAGGTCATGAAGTTCACGACCGAGTCCTCGGTAGGGGCGGGCCAGGGCGAATCGCGTCGCGGGTTGTAGGGGATGACGTTAACCACGCTCTTGATCGGCCGCAGATAGTCGGCCAACTCGCGAGCGTGTTCGGCGGCGTCGTTCACGCCGGGGATCAGCACGTATTCGATCATGAAGAACTGGCACTTGCGAAGCGGGTACTCGAGCAAGGCTTCGCGCAGTGCCGGCATAGGGTCGGTGCGGGTGACGGGCATGAGTGGGGCGCGGATCTCATCGTTGGGCGCGTTCAGCGAGACAGCCACGTTCAGCCGACGCCACCCGAGAGCCGCCAACTTGCGGATGCTCTGGATGCGGCCGACGGTCGAGACGGTGATGCTGCTGACCGCGAAGGACAGGCCGGATCGCTCGGTCAGAACGCGGATGGCTTGCACCACGTGGTCGTAGTTGTCCAGCGGCTCGCCCATGCCCATGAACACCACGTTGTGGATCAGCGAGGCAGGGGTCTGTCCCCATTTTGGGCTTTGGCAACATGGGGACTGACCCCCTATGGGCCCACCTTCCACCAGCCGTTTTGCCGCGGTCACCTGCCCAACGATTTCCGAGGCGGTGAGATTTCGCACCAGCCCGAGCTGAGCGGTCTCGCAGAACGCGCAGCCGCGGGCGCATCCAACTTGCGATGATACGCAGAGCGTTTTCCACGCGCGATCGTACCCGCGCATGGGCACTATGACCGTCTCGGTCTCCAGGCCGTCGTGCGTGCGCTGGACAAACTTGGTCAGATCGCCGTCTTCGAGCGTCCGCACGATGGGCAGTACGTCGGCGGTCAAGGGCCAATCTTTGCTCGCGGGCACGCCGCCGTTGACCAGCGTGCGATACACCGCCCGCAACGGCTTGAGCTGGTGTGGCTTGACTGCCAGGGCGTCGGCGACTTCTCGAAATGTCAGGCTGAGTACGTCCATGGTCGAACTACAGAGTTATTGCCGTAAAAGACCAGAAGAAGAAGGAACCACGGATGGACACGGAGGAACACTGATGAAGATGGTATGTTGTGGTGATTGCATGACGCTCACATCTGAGATTTCGAGCCTCTTTTTTGTGCATTTTGTGCCTTTTTGCGGCCAATCATTCTTTTCTTCACTCAGCCACCCGATTGTAGCTCCTCTTCATGCATCCAACGCTTTAGCAGCGGCGACAGGATCAGGCAGACCAGTGCGGCAACCATGGCGGTTATGGCGATCTGGCCGAAAACGCGGCCGTAGACCATGACCGTCTCGGTCGGCGGCGGCACGACCTGCTTGCTCACGCCCTCCGTGGGTACGGCGGTCAACGCAGCAATCTGCGCTGCGACGAACTGGGCAAAAGCTGTAGCCAGAAACCACGCGCCCATCATGGTGCTGACGATCCGGGCGGGCGACAATCGCGTCACCATGGCCAAGCCGACCGGCGATAAGCACAACTCGCCGGTGGTTTGTAGCAGATATCCCAGCAGCAGCCAGGAGATCGCGACCATGCCGCGCGTGTCGGCCGAGTGGGCTCCCAGCCAGAAGGCTCCAAAGCCCAGGCCGACCTGGAAAAGGCCCATACTGAACTTCACCGGCGTGCTGGGTTCCCAACCTCGTCGGCCGAGCCAGTCCCACAGCGCGGTGAAGACCAGCCCAAACAGCAGAATGTACACCGGGTTGACGGCCTGGTACTCGGAGGCGGGGATTTCCGCGCCGCCGATGCCCATCCCGATGTCCGCCTTGGTGACCGGCCATGTCAGCGTTCGCTGGACATTCTTGCCAGAGCCCGTCGCCTGCTCGCGGAGTCGGGCCAGATCGGACATGGTGAACGTGTGATCGTCGCGGCGGTAGCCCAGTTGCTCCTGTGTGAGCAGCGGAAGCTTCGCCAGGTCGGGGTTGCTGGGCCGCGGCTCGATGCGAAACTCGATGGAACTGCCGACGTCCGCTGCGGTGACGTGGCGTTCTTCCATGACGCGGTCGACATTGCGGTCGGTGAAGTTGTTGAGCGAACTGCCCGCCTGCTCGAAGAAGGCCCAGAACAGCAGCGAGAAGAACATTAACACAAGAATGACAACAACGCGGTGGCGTTCCAGTCTCTCGCAGCGAAAGACAAGGTCGTAAACGATGTAGATCAGTGCTGCCGTGCCGGTGACGGCCAGGGCCAAACCCGCGATCTCATTGCCGCGGACGAGCAGGACGATAACCGGAATCGATGCGGCAATGCCGAGGTAGACGACGATATCCGTTCGTATCAGGCCGCCGAGTTTACGAGCAAGCCGGCTCGGATCGCGAGGGCGTCCGGCGTTGTGCGGCAGCCCACCGCGCTGCAGAGCGATCACTGCGGTCAGGCCCGCCGCGACCAGCACGATGGCAAGGAATATGCGAACGGCAAGCTGCAGGAGGCTGTCCTGCAGAAAGGGCATAGCCACGGCCCCGCCCAGGGCCGCGGTGAGAATGAGCGCCTGCGTAAGTATGGTGGGGGCGGCGAAGATGGCCACACCGATGAGCATGCCCGCCGTGGCCAGCCCGAAGCCGTAGTGCCATCCATAGGTCTCGCCAACGTAGCCGCAGATGATGGGGGCCATGGCCGCGCCGAGATTGATGCCCATGTAGAAGACAGTGAAGCCGGCGTCGCGGCGGGTGCTGGCCTTGGGGTATAACTCGCCGACGATGGCAGAGATGTTGGGCTTGAAGAAGCCGTTGCCGCAGATCAGCAGCGAGAGTGCGACGAAGAAGACCGTCTGATGCTGGACGCCCATGAGCAGGTGTCCGGCCGCCATGAGCAGGCCGCCGATGATCACCGAGCGTCGCGCTCCCAGCAGTCGGTCGGCCAGGATGCCGCCGATGAACGGTGCCGTGTAGACCAGGGCGGTGTAGGTGCCGTAGATGACGTAGGCCTGGGCGTCGGCGAAGTGCAGGAAGCCCTTGATCATGTAGAACACGAGCAAGGCCCGCATGCCGTAGAAGCTGAACCGCTCCCACATCTCGGCGAAGAACAGCGTGAACAGGCCGGTGGGATGGCCGAAAATGGTGCGGCCTTCGCCGACGCTGTCGCTGACGGGTATTGCTGGACTGCTGGCAGTCATTACGGAGACGGCTCCACGTACAGGCTCTCAATTCCTGAGGCATGGTAGCCGAGAAGGGCGGGAGGATGCCAGCGGCTCGAGCCAACTCGGCCCGGACCTGTTGCCAATCGAAGTCTTCGCCGCGTGTGATCTGCTCTTGTGACTCCGCGATGGCGGCCAAATCTTGCTCGTCGAGTTGCCCGGGTTCCGGATCGAGCATGAGGCGAGCGACGCCAGCTTCCAGGACTTCAGCAGGCGATGAAAATCGGCCGGTTCCAACCTGTTCGTCCACGAACCGTTGCAGTTCTGGCTTGAGTTGCAGATCCATATCCTGGTCTCCGCTAGTATTGTAACACATGTTGCAGGTAGAATCCTCAGCGTCCTGGCTACACGCGCTCGAACGGCTCGAACAGCCGCTTGTACTCATCCTGGCAGAAGCGGTCGGTCATGCCGGCTACGTAGTCGCAGACCACGCGATAGGAGCCCTGCTCGGAGATGCGCTCGAAGAAGCGGGGGGGCAGCATGCGCGGCTCGGCCAAATAGGCGGCGAAGAGTTGCTCGATGAAGCGGGCGGCCTTGGCGTCCATGCGGATGAGCGTGGGGTGGCGATAGACGCGGTCGAATAGAAACGCCTGCAGATCCTTGAGCCGCGATTCCATACCGACGGAGAAGGCGATCAACGTCTGCCCGCATTGACGAACGTCATCCACCGTCTTGACCTTCGCGGCCGCAATCCGCCGGCGGGACTCGGCGACGATGTCGTCCAGCAGCATCTGCTCGAGGGCGTCGAGGATCGGCCGGCGAACGGCTCCGGTAGGCAGGTTCGGCCATTGCTTGCGGACTTGTTTGGCGGCGTCCTGCCAGAGCTGCACGTCCCCCAAGTCGCTCTCGGCGATGAGGCCCGGTTCGAGCGAGTCTTCAAGGTCGTGACAGTTATAAGCCACAGCGTCGGCCAGGTTCGCGATCTGCCCTTCAATGGGAGCGTGACTTCCGTCGGCCAGCGGATGCGAACGTCCGGGCTTGTCATAGGTCGTGGAATGCTTGGCCAGCGACTCGCGGACCTCGTAACTGAGGTTCAGCCCGCGAAACGGCGGGTACGGGTGTTCGAGGTACTCGATAACTCGCAAGGACTGGCCGTTATGCTCGAAGCCGCCGTGGTCCTTCATCAGGCGTGCGAGGGTGGCTTCGCCGGCATGCCCGAAGGGTGCGTGGCCGAGGTCGTGGGTCAGGGCGATCAGTTCGCCGACTGCGATGTTCACCCGCAGAGCCGTGCACAGCCGCCGGGCTACACTGGCCACCTCCAGCGTGTGCGTCAGCCGCGTACGGTAGTGGTCGTGCACCCCGGTGACGAATACTTGCGTCTTGTACTCCAGACGGCGAAAGGCAGCCGCGTGCAGCACACGCTCGCGATCGAATGCGAAAGGGTCGATCTTGGCAGGCAGATTCTCCACATACTCCCGGCCTCGGGAGTTGGCGGCGGTGACGGCATACGGTTTGAGATCGTTCATATTGAGAAGCTGTCAGCTATAAGCTGTGGGCTATGAGCCAGAGGCGGCCAACCCCCAGCGTTAATATGTTTTCAACTTACGAACAGCCGCCGGACGTACTCCAGGTTCTTTTTCGTGTCTGCCACGAGGTTGCCGGTCGGGCTGGGCGTTTCGAGCACGATCCAGCCTCTATAGTTCATTTCCTTGATCGCTGCTACTGCCTGGGGCCAATTGACCTTGCCGCTGCCGTGCTCCAGCCATGGGGTGTCCTTGAAGTGGATCTGGCAGATACGGTCCGCGCCGATTTCTCTCATCGACGCAACGGGATCGTAACCGGCGTCGGCCATGTTCTTCAGGTCGAAGTACACCTTTACAGCCTTGGACTTGGTGGCATCGAGGATTCTCAGGTGGTCCTCGGCGGACAGGTAGCTCTCGACGCCCAGGGCCACGCCCGCCGCTTCCGCCCGCGGAGCCAACTCGGTCAGCACCTCAATCACCCGCCGCATGTCCTCTTTATTCGCGGCTTTGAGCTCGCCCTTGCTGAAAAACGCCAGCAGCAGGTTGTCCACCTTGAGTTTTCGGGCAACTTCGATTGCATCCGCCACCCAGATGGCCGCCCGCGGCTCGGACATCAGCGGCACCAGGTTCAGCTCGCCCAGGGCGACGGAGGCGATTGCCAACCCGTTCTGGCGAGCGGCCTGTACATATTGCTCCTGTACCTCTCTCTGACGTAGCCACATGTGGTTGGCTGCCGTCCCCAGGCTGACCTGCACGCCGCCCAGGCCAATCTTTTTCGCCAGTTCGAAGGCCGCCGGCGTCCTCTTGCCCAGGGACCAGTCGCACATGCCGATTCGGGGAAGTGTTGGCTGCGATTGAGGTTGGGCGCTTAATTGCCGTAGCGCAGGCCCCATCATTGCCGCTCCCGCGAGGGAGGCGGTCGCGGCTAGCCATTCTCGGCGTGTGGTGCTCATGCAGAGGACTCCTTGGCCGAGCGAAAGAACGGCGCTGCTCGGCGGTTTAGAGCAGTTCGCACTGCTCGGCCTCGGAGGCGATTATCTACCCACAGGCACCGGCTGCCAAGTGTGCACGGCGCAAAGTCTTGCTTAATCCAGCCGAGCCCTTCGCCCGACCTTCAACAGATTCTCGCCAAATGTTTTTCTTGACTCGCATGGGGCTGACTGGTGTAATATCGCTTTATGGCGTAATCTGCGCCTGTAACGACGGAAGCAGACATGTCTATCCCTGGGGCGATCGGAAAGAAGCACTGACTCCCACGGGGATCATGGACCGGTTGCTGCCTTTCATGACAGCACCCTGTCAGTTCTGAGGAGGGCAAAGCGTGAACCGCATAGAAACGAAGCGACTCTTGCGCCAAGTTGTGACTGCAGCTTTCATCACCATTGGTTTGGGTTCCTCGTGGGCTCATGCCACCAGCGTTGAATTCTGCTTGCAGACTGCGACAGGCGCAAACAACGCCACTTTGAGTGTGGGCGACAGCTTGAACCTGGAGATCTGGGCGACGTTCAGCGGAAGCCCATTGCCCATCAACCTGCTGGGCTATTCTGTCTTTCTCAAGCCTTCAGCCGACGGGATCATAACCTACGATTCGAATACATTCGTCAGCGCGTTGCCTGCGGATGGCTACTCGGTTCAGTCCAATGGAACCGACAATACCTACGGATCGAACTCGTTGGGCGGCGCGTTCGGCGTAGCCTACTTCAAGCCGAGTACCGCAACGATTTCTTGCCCGGCGGGCTCTCTCAAGCTGGGCAGCTTTACCGTTACGGCCACAGGCCATGGTGACGCGACATATTCGTTCACCACCGATGGGCCGCTTCGCGACTGGCGAGTTGATTACAGCGATGCCGCTGGTTTGGCGACCATTTATCCGACAGCGGCTACTCCGGATTTCCAGATCACGGTAGTTCCCGAGCCTGCCGTGGTTTCCTGTCTGCTTATAGGGATGGTTTGGTTGACGCAGACGCAGCGCCGGAAGAACTGATACCTTAGTGGAGGCCGACCTCCTGGTGCCAGTTTCGCCGTCTCTGCCTGTGCCCGCCATTACCTCTACGTGTACCCTTCGCTCGTGACTTCGAAGGGGTGAACATGCGAGACTCCCTGCATTCTCCCCGGTGGTGGGGCGGCCGCTGCTGCAGAGGCAGTTGGACGTGGTGCCTCTGCCTTCTGGGGGTGGCGTGGAGTGGATTGGCGGCTTCAGTGCAGGCCGCCCCCAATCAGCTCGGCCCTTCCGACGTTCTCATTCTTGTGAATGCCGCCAGCCCCGTCAGCAGGTCCATCGCAGACATGTACCGGCGGTATTATCCGCAGATAACCTCCGCTCAGGTTCTTGCCTTGACGGGGCTGCGGGACTCGGCCTCCCTTTCGGCGACTCCCGGCGACGAGATCATCACTCGCGACGAGTTCGAAGCTCTGATCGCCGCCCCAGTTCGCAGTTACCTCATCAGCACGGGCATGGTGAACACGGTCTATTGCATCATCACCACCGCGGGCATGCCATACCGCATTGAAGATGCCGACCAGGTCAAGTTTGCCAACGTCGTGGGCCCGCCGGGGACGCCCGAAACCCCCGATGGCACAGATGCGAATCTGGTCGTAGCGAATAAGGCTACGGTCAGTGCCGCATGCGTGGAGTCGGAGCTATCCGTTCTCTTTCAGATCGATCCGGCTCTGCCGTTTGGGGCAAACCTGCCACAAGCGCCGATCAAGAGTCGGCTGATCAATCCGTATCAAGGTTACCTGAGCCCTATCAAATCCTGGGCGACCGAACGAGACATACTCAACCGAAGGACTAACTTCCGCTGGAACAACCGCAACTTGAGTAGGATCAGCCAGCCGCCCCGAATCGAAGGGGCCTTGGATAGCTGTTCGTGTTCGGCCACAGATCGATTGATGTCCCCGGCCGACATCTACCTGGTTGCGCGGCTCGACGGTCCGCATGTGCCGAACGTCTATCCGATCTTCGCGGTGAAAGACATGCTCGATCGATCGGCAGCGGTGAGCAACCTTCGCCCGCCGTACTGCAAGTTTGTGGGCTACAACTCGGCTAAGAGCAGCATCGTGGTGGACAGTTCCCCTTATCCGAACGTGTCGGAGCTGTCGTGGTCGTACTCGTACAACTACCCGCCGGGCATCACCTTCATGTCTCACGACGACTATCCCGTGCCACCCGGCGCGGAGATGGAGGTTGGCTGCAGCAGCACTTGCCAGTTGAGCGACGCGTTTCGCTACGATGTGTTGTTCTCATGGTTCACCGGCGCGTCGCCCACGGCAGGAGCCACGGTTTCTCAGCCCATCATCAATCCGACCTTTGGCGGGCAGTTCATCTGGGACGACACCATGACGGCCATGAGCAGTGCGAGCGACGCCTGGCCTGTTGACCACGGCTTGTTCGGACTCGCCACCTACGGACGCAATGGCATGGATGGCAGACCCGCGACCTATCTGCGAACAGGCGGCCCCAATGGAGGCCCACTGTTCCCCTGCGTTCCCGGAGCGGTCTTTACCTCTATTGAGAGTTACAACGCGGTGACCATGTTCACCAACGTGCCCACCAGCCAGGCCAAGATCGCCGAGTTCATTCAGATGGGCGGGACGGCGGCTATCGGGCACGCGTTCGAGCCGGGCAACGATGCCATCGAAGATGTCGAGTATTTGTACAGCAATTTGATGAGAGACGACGATGGCGACGGCGTGGGCGATCTCTCGCTGGTTGAGGCTGCTTATACGGCACTCCCTTATTTGAGCTGGGCGGAGGTAATCATAGGCGATCCGCTGATGCGCCTGCGGAGCGGGCCGGGCGGCCTGGTCGGCCTGACGGATACTTGCCCCTACGACATAAATGGCGACGGGGCGATAGGTTACGTGGACAGATTGCTGGTCGTCTATTCCTACAACACCCTTCTCGGCGACCCCCGTTACGACCCTGCCGCCGACGTGAACCAGGACGGGGCGGTCAGCTACTACGACAACCTCATGGTGGTTTACTGGTACAACCACATGTGTCCATGAGCGACATTTGGAATGTCAGGAGGTTTTGTCGGGTTTTGTCTTGACTCTGGACGTGTGCCCGCGGTAATCTTTGGATGGGTCGGAATAGGAGAGAGGAGCCCCCTTCAAGCGGCTTGTGCCTGATCGCATCTGACTGGCCGATTGTTTTTCACGTCATTCAGATTGGGCACGGAGCCGGTCGAGCAGGACTTCAGGAGGAGAAGCAATGGGTCAATTGCTCCGGAGTCGCATATTTGTCCTTTTTGCGGTGATCCTCGGTGCCGTTGTTTCTGCTGCGCAAGCCACGCCCGTTTCCCAAGGGGCGTCGTTTGGAGTTGGCGCCAACTGGTTCTATGACGGCAACGATGTCTGCAGCCCAGGACAGTGGGATATTCCCACGACCAGCGTTACCGGGGACGGCTTCATCGTCGATCAGAACGGCGATCCGTTGTGGGTGGTTCCTGCGTACGAAACGACTTTTGAATGGCTTGGCAATGAACTGGTGAGTGACAACAGCTACTACCCCGCTGGTTCATCGTACGAGGTTGCCGATGGTAGCTTCGGCGGCGGTGGCACGCTGACGCTGACTGGCGTTCTGTACGACCGATACTGGGACTATGTTGTGGGGCCG
>JBJKSL010000454.1:0-2628 GCA_046704145.1 Phycisphaerae bacterium | reverse complement strand
TCAGCTGCGAGGAAGTGGGCTGATTCTGGTTGTTCAGGCTGAACGTGCTGTAGAACACCGCGTCGAACTGGGCCTCGGCCTGCACGATGCGGGCCGACTCGATCGCCGGGTTGTAGGCGGCGATCTGGATGAGGTTGCTGTGGAGCAGGGCACGGCGGATGGCCTCTTTGAGGCTCAGCCGCACCACGTGAGGGCGATGAAGCGTCTGCAGCCGATCCAGCAGCCGCTTGCTGGAGTTCATGCGCTCGGCGAGTTGGCTCTTCTTGTCCTCCAGCGTCTGGCGGTGAACGGGCGAGATGCCCGGCTTCTTGAGCTCAGCGTCAATCTGGGCGATTTCCTTGGGGATATCAGCCCGCTCGGCCTCGACGGCCGCGGTCTCCTGCAAGGGATCGGGCACCTGTGCTTCGATTGTCTCGAAAGCCGGCGCTGGTTGCGTCTCTGTCGGACCGGCCGGACGGACGGGCACATCGGCCGGCGGTTTGGGGACGTTGGCTTCGGCCAAGCGGGCGGCGGCGACGTCAGACGCATGCCGCGCGGGCGTCGCCTGGACAGCCGGAGTTGCCTTAGGCTCGCAGCCCTGGCTGAAAACAGCAGCACAGAGGGCGAGAACGGTGAAGACGGGGTGCGGCCACCCTGAACGGGGCATCCAAGCTCCTTGCAAATGGCGTCCTGGGCGTGCAGAACGACCGCAAATGGCCGACGGGACCACGCCGTCCGTCGGTCGCGGACGTTGTGTCGGCATTCTAATGGCCACGGGGCCGGTGTCAAAGGGAGGATTGGCGGATTCTGAGCCGTGGTTCTTGGATTTCGGATCGAAGGCGCGTCCGCAGCGCTGCGAAAACTGAAATCGGCAAGTACGGCTGAGAGTGAATGTCGATGTGGGGTGGCCGCATGACCTCCAACTCTTTTTGGGGTAAGATGTTTCGGGCTCACAAACAGAGAGGTCCAGGCCGTGGCTGATCCGGTGCAGAAAATCGATCTTTACGCGCGCTTCTGTCCTGGCGAGGAGCGGATCAAGATCTCCGACGCCATCTGCTATGGCCGACGGCGGAGCAACTTCCCCAAGTGCAAGGGCTGTCAGTTCAACGATGAAGAACGGGCGGCCTCCCTCCGTCGCGGGGAGCGTCTGCCGGAGCCTGGTGTCGGTGACGACGGTGGGTCTGATGCCGTCAGCAAGCCGGCGGCCGTTCGGCGGTCCGATGGAGATCGCATCGAATCGCTGTTCGGGGCTTACGATCTGCGCGGCACCTACCCGGACGTGCTCGACACCGAGATTGCCTGGCGAATCGGGCTGGCTACCGCCCAGTTCCTTCGCTCGCAGTTGCGAGGCTACGACCGCAGCGAGCGGGTCAAGTCGACTGTCGTGGTCGGTCGCGACATGCGGCGAAGCAGCACCACCCTCGCGGAAAGCTTGATCGAAGGCCTGAGGGCGGGCGGTTCGCCGGTGGTAGACATCGGCCTGATCGACACGCCGCAGCTATACTTCGCGGTCAACCGCATCACCTGCTGTGGCGGCGTGCAGGTCACCGCCAGCCACAACCCGCCGAACTACAACGGCTTCAAGATCTGCGGCCAAAAGGCCAAGCCCATCAGCAGCGATACCGGTCTGCTGCAGATATGCAAGATCGCCCAGAACACGCTTCGCCATTCCAACACGCAGATGGCAGAGTTGCGTCATGAGGATCTCAGCGAGCCTTACCGCGATTTTGTCCGGCAGTTCCTGACCGACACGCCGGGATGCTTCAGCTCGGAACGGCCGCTTAAGATCGTGGTGGACGGATCGAATGGAATGGCCGGCCGGTGGCTGCCGTTGATCTTCGGCGACCTGGAATGGCTGGACATCGTACGGCTGAATTTCGAGCATAACGGTGACTTTCTGCACGACCCTAATCCGCTGGTCGAGTCCAATCTCGATCAGTTGAAAGACCGCATGAGCCGTGCGCGGGCCGATCTTGGCGTCTGCTTTGATGGCGACGCGGATCGGCTGATTGCGGTGGACGAGACCGGCCGTACGGTGCCGGCGGACCTGGTTACCGCGGTGCTCGCGCGGCGGCTGCTCACCCGGGCTCCGGGCTCGGTGGTGGTCTACGATCTGCGATCCTCGCGTGTTGTGGCCGAGGAGGTTCGCGACGCCGGCGGCGTGCCTCGGCGCGAGCGATGCGGCCACGCGTTCATCAAGAAGATGCTGGCCGATACCAAGGGCATCTTCGGTGGCGAGGTCAGCGGGCACTACTACTTCCGCGAGAACTACTTCTGCGATTCGGGCATGATCGCCTTCGCGGAGATCGTCAACCTGATGGTGGCCACGGGCAAGCCGATCAGCGAGATCATCGCCCCTATGCGGCGGTACTTCGGCTCGGGCGAAGTGAACTTCGTCAACGAGGATCCGCGCGGCACGATCAAGCGGCTGGCGGCGGCATACAGCAGCGGCGAGATCGATTATCTCGACGGCGTGACCGTCCAGTACGACGATTGGTGGTTCAACGTGCGGCCATCGCAGACCGAGCCGTTGTTGCGGCTGAACGTCGAGGCGGCGAGCAAGGATCTGCTCGGCAAGAAGCTGTCAGAGCTGCGGCCCATGCTGGGGGAGGCGGTGGAAGAATTGCTATCAGCTATCTGCCGGAGAAG
>JBJKSL010000453.1:0-10150 GCA_046704145.1 Phycisphaerae bacterium | reverse complement strand
GATAAGGAAAGGTCTCGATGCCGCAAGTAGGCCCCTCTCAATTTGTCGACCTCGTCGGAGAGTGGGCTTGCGCGTGGGGCATTGACGATGCTGGGTGGCACATAAAGTGCGTCCGGAGTAGCTGGATGGTTTCGCGACTTCAGATGGCTGATCAGGCTCAACGCCTATGCGAGCACCTCAGGAGGTGTGGCTTTATGGCTGAGGTGCTCGCCCCAACAGGCTGGATTCGGGATTGGGCTGTTGTGGCCACCAGTTGATCTATCCACACGCACGGCAGGTCTTGATTATGAGTCACATCAATCTGACGCCGCAGTTTGCAGACGTGCTCCAAGAGTTTGTACTCCAAACGAGAGCTGATCCCAGCAATTGGGACATTACGGAGACCGCCGCCCATCTAATCATTTCAAGAATTCCTCGTCGAAGCGAAGCGGACGGGCTTCACAAACATCTGACGAGGCGTGGTCTGACTGCCCGCGTTGTCGCTCGTGAAGACCCCTTCGCGAGTTGGGCAGTATTGGCCAGACGATCGCCTTCGACCTGATCGGTACGCCCGCATATCCGGCTCTTATCCGCCGAGCGGTTAGGCTGAGAACGTCATCTCTCCTCGCATTAGGACAGTTTGAGGTGACGCAGAGCCAACCGCTGCGCTGCTGACGAAGCTTGAGGATTGGAAGGTTCAAGTCGGCTGCCACTTTGGAGACATAACCGAATTCTTGTGGATGGTGCGAATTGAAAGGCGGTGTATCTTGGATGGCTGCATACGACACCCATCACGGAGGATACGAAGATGAGGCATAATGTAGTGCACGCCTACCGCCTTGGTTCGATGCCCGACGGGTGAAACGTGTACCCGATCAGTGGCTAAAAATCTGGCTAAAAATCGAAACAGTCCGACGTAAACCATTGGCATCAAAGTACTTATGGCGAGACCAAGGGTTCGATTCCCATTCACCTCCGCCATTATGAGAACCTGCGGCTTGGTTGCGGGCGTTCAAGAGAACGCGCTTCATTGAAGCTCCGCCTTGTTGACCCCGTCCTGTTCTACCCCGCGTCCCACACGCCCTCACGCATCGCGTCTCGTTTCCAGTTCTGCCCAACGGGCATAGAGGGCATCCACGTGGGCTTGGGCGACGTGCAGTTCGTCGCAGAGTTCGTTGAGTCGCACGTGATCGGCCATCACTGCGGGATCGGCGAGGTGTCTTCGCCGAGCCTCGACCTCGGATTCGGCAAGAGCGATTCGCTCCTCCATTTCCTCGAACTCAACCTGTTCTTTCCAGGCGAGTCCTTTGGCTGGGGCAGGTGCACGCCGGGGCCGAGTCGTAGCCGGCCTCTTCGACGCCGACGCTCCAGCGACCTGAGCGGCCGCGAGTTCGCGGGCACGCTCCCATTGCGCCAGTTCGGCGTAAGTTTGAGCGTTGCCATCGCCATCGAGCGCCAGCAACTCGGTCGAGAGGCGATCCAGCAGATAACGGTCGTGCGTGACCAGCACGAGGGCTCCGGGGAACTCCTCCAGACTATCTTCCAGCACATCGAGGGTGGGGATATCCAGATCGTTGGTCGGCTCGTCGAGGATCAGCACGTCAGCAGGCTGGAGCATGAGCCGAGCGATCAGGATGCGGGCCTGCTCGCCTCCGGACATCTCTCCGATGGGCATGTCGAGCTGGTCTGGACGGAAGAGGAATCGCCGAGCATAGGCAGAGACGTGCATCGATCCGTCGCGGTAGGTCACTGTATCACCGTTGCTGGCAAGCGTGGAACGAAGAGTCTGGTCCTTGGCAAGTTGCTCGCGATTCTGGTCGAAGGTCACGACGCGAAGACCGTCCGCCCGCCAGACCTCGCCCGTGTCAGGTTCCAGGCCGCCCGAGATCAAGCGCAGCAACGTCGTCTTGCCGCTGCCGTTGGGCCCCAGGAGTCCCAGCTTGGTGCCGGGACTGAGCGTGAAGTTGACGCTTGAAAAGAGCTGCTTACCGCCGAGGCTCTTGCCGAGCTTTTTAGCATCCAGCAGCTTTCGGGTCTTGCGATCCGTTGCGGCAAAATCGATCTGCGCCGCCACCTGTTGGGCGTTGCGCACCTTCAGTTCGGCGAGTTCATCCATCAGCCGTCCGGCCTGATCGATCCGGCCCTTGGCTTTGGTCGTCCGCGCCTTGGCTCCGCGTTTCAGCCATTCGATCTCCCGCCGCACCTTGCCTGCCAGCGACCTCTCACGGCTGGCCTGCGACTCCAGAAAGTCTTCACGCGTTCGCAGGAAATCGCTGTACGTGCCGTTTGAGCTCAGGAAACCATCGGGGTAGGCCCGACTGAGCTCGATCACGCGGTTGGTGACGTTTTCGAGGAAGCGTCGATCGTGGCTGACCACGAGGCAGGCGAAAGGGGCATCCTTCAGCAGTTGTTCCAGCCAGGCGATGCCTTCTACATCCAGGTGATTGGTCGGCTCATCGAGCAGTAGCAGATCGGGACGGCGAATCAGTTGCCGGGCGATGGCCAGCCGCTTCCGCCAGCCGCCCGAGAGCGTGGCAACCTTCTGGTCACCGGTCAGGAACCCGACCTTGCCCTGCATGATGGCGGCCTGTGTCTGACCAGCGTGTTCGTCCATTTGGCCGTCGATGGCCGAGATCAACGATTGCTCGACCGTCTTTTCGCCGTCAAGCGCATCCTCCTGGGCAACGTATCCCAGGCAAAGCCCTCGACGGCAGGTGAGTTCACCGGCATCCGCGCTTTCGAGTCCGGCCATAATCCGCAATAGCGTGGACTTGCCCGACCCATTGGGCCCAATGAGCCCAGTCCGCTGGCCTTTGAAGAGCCCGAGCGTAATACCCTTGAACAAAACCCGGAGGCCGTAAGACTTGGTGAGTTCTCGGCAATTGAGCAGGATGTCCATTCACGCTCCGCGATGTGAGGTCGGGCATCAGATCTTTGATTCTTCTTGTCCTGCTTCGCCTTTCGTTTCTCCGCGGGAGTGCGTTTGGCCGGCTGCCTGGGTCAACCGGGCTCATGGGCAGGCGTGATGCGCTCTATGGTGGCTTCGCGATAGCACGCATCCTTGATGATTCTATCGTGATCTTTCCTCGCCTCGTCTTCGGTGTCGTACTTGCCGAGCGTCACCATGTGGCCAGTCGATGACCTCGCACGAATGCGCCAATGCCAGGTCTTCGGTTCGTTGCTCCGCCAATGCGTCATAGAAACCTCGATTAGATCCCGGAGGCCCGGTGGCGGATCACCCCGCCAAGTACGCTCCTGGGCTTTTCTCCACAGTATACATGAATTCGATCGGTGGAGCACATTTCCGCGCGAGATCTGCCTGTTGGGCGTTGCAACGCGATTTTACGCAGGTCAGCTTATGATCTTGGTCCCGCCGGACCAACTCGTGCAATGGCAATCACCGTTCCGGCCCTCCAGAACAGCGACGCCGCGCGATCTGTTGCCAACCGCCGTGAGGCGATTATGATACCCGCCCGTTGTTGGCTGCGTGCAATCTACCCGGTATACCCATCCGGGTATTATTGTGCGCGGCGGTCGACGTGCAGGGTACCATCCAAAGGTACTTTGGCCGCCGCCCGGAGCACGCATTCAAAACGCGATCGGTAGTATTGGTCATGAGTCACACCCTGGTTTTCGTTCTCATTACCTGCCTTGCGGTGGGGGTTCAGTCGTTCGCCGGTTTCGGCGGAGGATTGATGGCCGTGCCCTTGTATGCGCTGCTCTTGTCACCGAAAGAGGCCATCCCGGCGTACAACCTGGTCCTGCTGGTGATAGAAGTTGGACTCTTGTTCGAGGCGCGCAAGCACATACAGTTCGGGCGGGTCAAGACGTTACTTTTGGGCGGGTGGATCGGTATTCCCATTGGGGCGGTGGCGCTCAAACATCTGCCGGTGGCGGCTACCAGCATGTTTATCAGCGTCGTGACGTGTACGTTTGCGATCCTGTTGCTGTTGAAAATGCGCATTGTCTTCAAGGAGAATGGTCGAACTCAGGTGTCGGTGGGGTTGATCAGCGGTTTACTGGGCGGGAGCGTGGGCCAGGCCGGCCCGCCTGTAATCATGTATAGCTTGTCCCGTGACTGGGAGAAGAACACTCTGCGGACGACGTTACTGACGTATTTCACCTTCCTTTGCGTGATTTCCATCTTGTCTTACTGGAAACTGGGGTTGGTTGGGCGCGACACTGTAATCACGGCGGCGATTACGATTGTTCCCGCTCTTGTTGTCTCCTACATAGCCGTGCTGCTGAAGAATCTAGCCAGCGAGGCCTCATTCCGGCGAGCCATTTTGGTGACCGTGATCGTGGTCAGCCTGGTCAACGTCGGCAAGTACTTCTGGAGGCCCTGAGAGCCTCTGGCAACCGGGGGAGGTGCTGGCTCTCGCGTCTCCTGCCGAGCGAAATATATCTCAATTCACTTCTGTGCATTCTCATTGCCGCCGTGGCCTGCCGGGGTACAATTGGTGCCATCTGCTTGAGGTTCAGGGGTCGTGCAGGGCCCGTGGCCGACGGCAAAGATCCGCAAAAAGACGCAAACCGTGGAATTGGCAGGGCAGCTCTGATGGCCAAGAGGCCGCGCGTGGCACTCATCATCGAGTCGTCGACCATTTTCGGTCGCCAGGTGCTTTCGGGCATCGCCCGTTACGTGCGCACGCATCAGCCGTGGTCTATCTTTCTGGAGCAGCGCGAATTCGGGGTGTTACCTCCGAACTGGCTGCTGCGGCGTCAGTGGAGCGGAATCATTTCGCGGCCGACCAATCAGCGTCTGGCCGGCGAGTTCAAAAAGATGAAAGTGCCGGTGGTGGACCTCAACAGCCTGCACGGGGGCTTGGGGCTGCCGCGCATTCGGTCGGACACTCGGGCATTCGGCCGCACAGGGGCGGAGCATCTTATCGAGCGCGGCTTCCGGCACTTCGCATACTGCGGGTACAGCGCTGCCGAGTGGGCCTCGCTTCGCCGCGAGGGGTTTGTCGCCGCGGTGAGCGAGCGGGGCCATACCTGCCAGGTCTATGAATCGCCCTGGCGCGGCGGGCAGATGCCGGAATGGGACGAGGAGCAGGGACGCATCGCCCGTTGGATTCAATCGCTGCCCAAGCCCTGTGGCGTGATGGCCTGCAATGATCCTCGCGGGCAACAGGTGATCGACGCCTGTTGGCGGGTGGATGTGCCCGTGCCGGAAATGGTCGCGGTGATCGGGGTGGACGACGATGAGAGTCTGTGCGACCTGTGCGACCCGCCGATGTCGAGCATCATCCCCAATCCGCAGCGGATCGGGTTTGAGGCCGCAGCCATGCTCGATCGCTTGATCAGGGGAGACAGGATTGGCACACGAGAGTTGCTCATCGAGCCCATCGGGGTCAAGACGCGCCAGTCCACGGACGTCACTGCGGTTGAAGATGCCAGTGTATCTGCAGCCATGACCTACATTCGCGATCACGCGGCCAAGGGCTGCACGGTGCAGGACGTGCTCGAACACGTGCCGCTGGGACGCAGTTGCCTGGAGCGGCGCTTCCGCAAGTATCTGGGCCGGTCTCCGCAGGCGGAGATACACGGCGTGCGCATCAAGCGCATCAAGCAGTTGCTGGCGGAGACGGATCTGGCCCTCAGCAGCATTGCCGGCATGGTGGGTTACGATCACCCCGAATACATGAACGTGGTGTTCAAGCGCGAAACGGGCCAGACACCCGGCGAGTTCCGGCGGCAGGTACAGTTGCAGAATCCACGTTGAATTCAAGGAGCCCGACGTGACGGAAGCGCAATGGAAGCTGCTGCTCGGCGTGATTGAGGGCGAGGTCGCCGGTCCGCCGCCGGTGGGGTTCATCAGTGACAGTCCTTGGCTGCCCGGCTGGGCGGGGATGTCCATCCTGGATTACTACACGAGCGAGAGCCTGTGGCTGAAGGCCAATCTGCAGCAGATGCGGGCGTTTCCCGACGTGCTGTTTCTGCCGGGCTTCTGGTCGGAGTTCGGCATGTGCACGGAACCATCTGCGTTCGGCGCGCGTTGCAGCTGGTTTGAGAACGAGTTTCCGTTCGCCGGCAAGCTGCCTGGCTCGCTCGACGACCTGCTTACGATGGATCCGCCAAACCCTCGCACGGACGGGCTGTCACCGTTTGTACTCAAGCGGCTGCAACATTGTCAGGCTGCAATTGCGGAAGCAGGGCATGCGGTTCGATTTGCGGTGGCGCGTGGGCCGTTCAACGTGGCTGCGTTTCTCATGGGCACGACCGAGTTCATGATGTTGCTGCATGAGGATGCCGACAAGGCGCATGCGCTGGTCAAGAAGATCACAGACTTCCTGGTCGACTGGATCAAGGTGCAGGCCGCCGCACTGCCCAGCATTGAGGGCGTGTTCATTCTCGACGACATCGTGGGATTCGTGGGCAAGTCAGACTTCGTGGAGTTCGTCATGCCCTATCTCAAGCAGGTATTCGCCGCGACCGACGCGAAGGTGCGCTTCTTCCACAACGATGCGGCCGGCCTGGTGTGTGCCCCATATTTGCCGGAGATCGGCGTGAACCTCTTCAACTTCAGCTTCGAGCACAGCATGTCGCGGATGCGCAAGCTGACCGAGGGCAAGGTCACGCTGCTCGGCAACATCCCGCCGCGCGACGTGCTGGCGGCGGGCACGCCCGACAGGGTGCAGGAAGCGGTCAAGCTCGTGCTCGACGATCTGGAAGGCGACTACTCACGAGTGGTGCTCTCTTGCGGCGGAGGTCTGCCCCCGGGCGTACCGACCGAGAACATCCAGGCGTGTGTCCAAGCCGCGAATCAGTGCGGTTGAGGCACAGCGTCACAGCCGCAGGCTGGCGGAGACATAAAAGAAGTTGGAGTCCGGGGCCGGGCCGGTGTTTTCGACGAACGTGCCGGGGATGAAGTGTGAATAGCCCAGCTCTAGCTCCATGTGCGGGTCAAGCTTGTATTTGAGCGCCAGCTCGAGCTCTTGTCCGATAAATGTGCCGGAGCGGCCGGTGGGATCGCGCCTGCCGGGAACGACCCACGCATCGGTATCGCTGGCCAGCCAGTAGCCGCCATAAGATGCGAGTCCCTGGAGGTTCTTGAGCGGCGAGGCTTCGATTCTGATCTTCGTCGAAATGAGGTTCGACCAGGTAATCAGGTCGGACATCGAGAAGCCGTGGCTGTCGCCGAAGAGCCGATCGAATCGATTGTTTTGATTGTCGTTGGGATTTCGATCTCCGCTGGCGTAGGCGCTCCACCAACTCAGCCGCGGCTTCCATGGATGGGTGAAGGTATAGCCCAAATCTCCCACGCAGGCGAAGGCCCGCTGTTGTCTTTCACCATCATCGCCGAACTGAAAGGCGGCATCCATGTCGTAATCGAGAGCGGTTGAAGGAATCAAGCCGAATGCACGCATGCCCATGGTGTGAATGGTGCGGTCCGGCCGTCCGGGGTCGCGTCGGTCCTCGTCAAGAATGAAGTAGTATGGTTCGAGTTGGATGGCGCTCGACCATTTGCGCCAGGCTCCCACCACGCCATAGAACCAACGGTCGGGGTCCGGCCGATCCAACTGGTCCATAAACCGCTGCACCGGCTTGACGGCAAACACGTCCAGTTGCCAGTCAGATTGGCTCTGGCCCAGTCGCAGACGGAAACCATCGAAGCTGTCGGTTGCGTTGCGCCAGCGGCTTCGCGTGACCAGCTTCCGATCGGAGTAATCGATTGCCATTCGCCCGAAATCGAACTGTATGGGCTGACCGGTGCCCAGTGCGTCCTTGAAGTAGAGCTCGCCGAAGGCCTGATAGATGTCGTATTCATCCACGTCGGAGGTGGTTTGAGGGAAGCGGTTGTTGAATACTCGCCCGTCGTCGAACTCCAGGCCGAAGCGGAAAGGATCGAGGATATCCTTGACGCCCAGGTAGCCTCGCGACCGCATTTCGAACGGTTCCTCGTAGGTGAACTCGTTCAGACGATAGTTGTTGCTGCGGTATTCGTAGCGCGTGCGATGATCCAGCCCGAACTCCAGCCAATCCATGTTCTCGAGGCCGAGCTGCTTGCCGGTCTTGACGTACCCTGGGGGTTCAGGTTCTGGATTGACGCCCACGGCACGGCTGACGTACTTCTTCGATTGCTCGGAGGATTTGAGCGGAGCCGTCGTATCGGTCGTCGCTGCCGGTGCACTCGCGGCAGGTGCAGTAGCAGTCTGGCCCTGGCAGATGGCAGCAGCAAGCGCCGACACGAAAACAGACAACAACTGTGAACGACGCAGCACACCCGTAATACTCATCTTCGACGATTCCCCTTGCACCGAAGTGTAAATTCTGAACACCTTAATAGTTCGATAATCTGAGCAGTCATCCATCGACACATAAACAGCGGATGCTGCAACGAAAAGCAGTACGGAAATGTAATGCTTGAATCAAGGAATCTTGATTAGCGGGGCGTGTATTGTTGGCAAAGCTTTGGTTAACGCGGCGTTAAGGGGCCGGCTGCTATCGCGGTGCTTGCTGTTTTGCTGGAGAAGTCATCAGCCACTTCAGGCCGAAGACTGCAAGCGTTATCTTTTCGTAGGGGTGTTTACCCCCGCGTTCGTAGAGGCAGGCGAGGCGGCCGTCGGGCAAGGTTGCGAGAGATGAGTACGCGGTCGGACCTTCATATAGAACGTGGTCCACGGGCCAGGTTGCGCCGCCATCGAAGCTGAGCCGTACGGTCATGTTTTTGCGGGATCGGCTGGCGGGATTGGCGAAAGCGAGGCAGTTGGGCCCCACGCCGGGCAGATCGACGCGAATGAGGCTCGCCTGGCATACGGGCTCGATGAGCTTGCGATCGTGCGACAGCGGACCGAAGGTGAGGCCGCCGTCGTGGCTGGAGGCGACGGCTCGGCAGAACAGCTTGTGGTAGCTGCGCATGTTCATCAGCACCGTGCCGTCGGCGAGTTCTACAGCTTGGCACTCGTTGACGCTGTCGGCAATGACGCCGCCGATGTGCCAGGTTTGGCCGCGATCGTCGCTGTAGATCGCATGCGAGCCGCGCCGCATGGTGCTGGCTTCGTTGAAGTCGCAGGGGATGAGCAACCGCCCGCTGCGAAGTTGGATGCCGACGCCCGGTCCGGTGGCGTACCAGGTCCAGTCCGCACGCTTGACCGAGGCGGTGATGTTGCGAGGCGTGGACCACGTGGCTCCGTTTGTGTCGCTGTACATGATCCAGGCGGTGCGGGTGCCCTTAGCCGTGCGGTCCTTGATGGCCTTTTCGTTGTCGCTGCCGGGATTCTGCGTGAAGGGCAGCCAGAGTCGGCCGGTCTGGCGGTCGAGCACGGGGCAGGGGTTGCCCGCGGTGCCGGTGCCCGCATCGACGATGATCTGCGTGGGCGTCCATGTCTTGCCACCGTCTGCACTGCGTCGCAGCAGCAGGTCGATGTTGCCGGCGTCGCTGGCTGAATTCTTTCGTCCCTCGCAGAAGGCCAGCAGGTCGCCGTTGGCGGCGGTTATGAGTGCCGGGATTCGGTAGCTGTGATACTCGCCCTGGCCGGCAGTCCAGAGGTCCTCGCTCGTCGGTGCGGAGTCGACCGCCGGGAGTTTTTCGAGCGCTGAGGTTGGACGAAACGGCTGTGCAGTGTGCATGGCGCAACCGACCGTCATGGTCGTCAGCAGTGCCGCGAACGTCATTCCGATTGCCGATGTGCATGGGCGTTGGTACACGGATTCCCTCCTCTCCGCAGAGTCGGCATTCTACTCGCATAGACCCCACCCCTTCCAAAGCGCATGGACGGGGCACCCAGCGTTCCCTCTGTTGCGGTGGATGGCCCCCGGATTCTACACGCGTTTGCGAGTTCGTTATACTGCCCATCGCAAAGAGTACGTCCACCGGCATGAGGGATGCCGGCTCGCCACTCTCTTATGATGAAAGGGCCCCGATCATGGCATTGTTGTGCGGGATCGATATAGGTACTTCAGCCACGAAGGTTCTGCTCTGTACGGAGACAGGCGAGGTGCTGGCGACGGCCAGTGCAGAGTACCCGGTGTACACGCCCAAGCCAGGCTGGAGCGAGCAGGAGCCCGACGACTGGTGGCGGGCAAGCGTGCAGGGTATCGCGGCAGCATGCAAGAAGGCACGCGTCAAGCCCGCACAGATCACCGGCATCGGCCTGTCCGGGCAGATGCACGGCAGCGTGTTCGTAGGCAAAAACGGCAAGTCGCTGCGGCGGGCATTGCTGTGGAA
>JBJKSL010000452.1:0-7990 GCA_046704145.1 Phycisphaerae bacterium | reverse complement strand
CGCTTGAGCCGCTCAACCCGGAAGAGTTGAACGCTATGATGTTGTTCGATACAGCCGAGGCGCCGCAATAGACGCCGCCAACAGAAGAGGTGCCCGAGTTTCCGACAATAGTATTGTTCGAAATGGTGGGGGAGGCCAGACAGTATACGCCGCCGCCGGTTGCTGCGCTGTTCCCGGCGATTGCATTATTCGTGATAGTAGGCGAGGAAGAAGAATCCGCGTAAATGCCCCCGCCAGTTCCTGCACTGTTCCCGGAGATGGCATTATTCGCGATGGCGGGCGAGGAAGAGGACTCCGCATAAATGCCGCCGCCGAAGTAGCTTGTTGAGTTCCTGGCAATGGTGTTGGCGAAAATCTTCGGAGATGAATTTGTGCAGAAGATGCCACCGCCGTTACCCGAGCCGAGGCTATTGTTGCTACTGATGGTGCATCGCGAGATCGTGGGAGAGGAAGAGTTGCAGAAGATTCCGCCGCCTCCCGAGTAACTCGCCACGTTCCCTGCGAACACGGTTTCGGTGAAAGTGGCGGTACCCGAACCTTTGATATAGGCTCCGCCACCGGCCACCGCGGTGTTCCCATCGAAGTAGCAGGAAACCAAACTGGGACTGCTGTCGATACTGTAGATTCCGCCTCCGTAGCCTCCCCTGTTCTGGGCAACCGTGCATCGCGTCAGTTTCGGATTGCTGTCGAGCTCGTTAAAGATGGCCGCGCCCAGACCCATAGCCTTGCCAGCGCCGGTCATGTTTGCTCGGAAGTCGCAGTCGTCCAGGATGGGGCTGCCGGACAAGTTGTACATGCCGGCGCCGCTGTTATCGGGCGAGGCGCCGGTGGCGCTGCCGCCGCTTACGGTGAAGCCATCGAGGATCGCGGTGGCATCGGTTCCGCTGCCTTTAACCACGTGGTAGCTGTTCTCAGTGTAGTTGGTGAAGTCGGCGGCATCGTTGCCGGCCAGGTCGCCGCTGAGGGTGGTCTGGTGGACCTTGAAATCACGCTCAGCCAGGTTGAAATTCAGATCTTCATTGCCGGCGAATCCGCCGCGGAGGGCGACTCCGTTGAGGAGTTGGAAGGTCGCGCTGCGCGATCCTGTGCCGCCTGGGTGGTCGCAGTCGCGGTCGGGCCGATATGTGCCGGCGGCTACCCAGATCTCGGTAATGGTTCCGCCGGAGTTGCCAGCAGCCGATAGGGCGTCCTGCAGGTACTTATAGGCTGTAGACCAACTCTGGCCGTCCCCGCAGGTAGAGACTGAGCCGTTGACGAATACGACCCCCGCTTGGCTGGTGGCCGCACAGAGAAAAATCACACCGATACAGATAGAACCTGAAATCCTGTTCATGGGAGTAGCGCTTCCCTTCCTTTCCTCGGCCCCAATCGCTTGTCCGGAACGGTGAACCCCGATTATCAGGAATTCCGGAGCACATTGCAAACGAATATTTCGCAAGGTTGGCACGCAGTGCAGAATTATGGCACGGCGGTACAGTAGTTGGCTCGATGTGGGGAGAACCTCGCATCACGGGGGGGAAGGATGCCTTGCGCGCGGTGGCCACGTTCACATATCCCGGAGCAGCCCATTCGTTGTGAGGCAGGATTCCTTTCCTTCGCGGTTACGCCAGCCGCGCACAGCCTCACGCCCAATCCCCCCTAGGCCGACAGCGGGCAGCCTGCGGGCAATCCTCGCACGAGTAGTGATACTGCGCGCAGCGGCGCATGCGGTGAACGATCAGTTGAGCGAGCATGCCATCGAGCCCGATAGGTGCCGACACGTGCCAACGAATGCCCGGATGTCGGCCGGCCGCTGCTTCGCACAAACGCGGGATGTCTTCCTGACTATGCCGCCCGGGAGCCAGAAAGTAGGGGAATACGTAGATGAAGTCAGCCCCGCCAGCGACGGCGGCATCAAAGGCCTCGTCCAGCGTCGGCCCGGCCAGCTCCATGTGTGCCGGATACACGGCGTCGGTAGTCAACTGCTGGACCTGTTGAGCGAGTTCTTCCAGCAGGCGGTTGGCGGCGGCACGCGTGCTGCCATGATCGACGATGATGAGCGCACGAGGCATAAGAAAGCTCTTAGCTATAAGCTGTTAGCTTTTAGCTGGAAGAGAAGAAAGCCCTGTAGTTGCGAGCTATTGGCTCTTTGCTGCGACTCGTTGCTGTAAGCGACCAGAAAAAGGACTCTGCCCTCTGGCTAACAGCTTAAAGCTAATAGCTAACAGCTTTCTTCCTATTCCCACTCAATCGTGCTCGGCGGTTTGCTTGATACATCATAGACCACTCGGTTGATCCCGGGCACCTCGTTGATAATCCGCGACGAGATTCTGCCGAGCACCTCGTAATCAATATGCACCCAGTCGGCGGTCATGAAGTCCGTCGTCTCAACAAAACGGATTGCCGCCACCTGCTGGCCCTCATAGCTGCGACCGTCACCCATCACGCCCACCGCACTGATGGGCAGCAGTACGGCAAACGCCTGACCGATCTTGCGATACCAGTCGGCCGCGCGAATCTCGTCGATCACGATCTCGTCGACGTTCTGCAGCAGAGCCACGCGAGCCGCCGTCACCTCACCGAGGATGCGCACCGCCAGGCCGGGTCCCGGGAACGGATGCCGCCACACGATCTCTTCCGGCAGTCCCAGGTGCTCGCCCGCCAGCCGAACCTCGTCCTTGAACAGATCGCGAAGCGGCTCGATTAGCTTAAAGCCGAGCTCTGCCGGCAAGCCGCCGACGTTGTGGTGCAGCTTGATGTTGGCAGCCTGGCCGGCCAGTCCGTGGCCAGACTCAATTACGTCCGGGTTGAGCGTGCCCTGTGCGAGGAAGCGCGCGTTGGGGATACTGGCCGCCTCCGCCTTGAAGACTTCGATGAACTCGTGGCCGATGCGGCGGCGCTTCTCCTGCGGATCGGGTACGCCCCCCAGACGCGACAAAAACCGGTCGGCTGCGTCAGCCACCCGCAGATTGAAGTTGAAGTGCCCACGGAAGGTGGATTCGACCAGGCTCACTTCGTTCTTTCGCAGCAGGCCGTTGTCCACGAAGATGCATTCCAGCCGATCGCCGATGGCCTCGTGCAGCAGGGCGGCGGTTACGCTGCTGTCCACCCCGCCGGACAGGCCGCAGATCACCCGTTCATCAGGCCCAACCTTCTCGCGAATCGAGTTGATGGTCTGCTCGACGAAGCTGCCCACCTCCCAGTTGCCCTTGCAGTGGCAGATGTTATACAGGAAGTTGCGTAAAATCTGGCCTCCATGACGCGTATGTGTCACCTCGGGGTGGAACTGTACGCCGTACACCGGTCGCATGCGATGCCGGACCGCGCCCAGCGGACAATTCGCCGTACGCGCCAGCGGCTCGAACTCCGCCGGAAGCGTCTGCACCATGTCGCCATGGCTCATCCAGACCGTCATAGGGCTCGGCACGTGCGTGAACAGGCCGTCCGGCTCGAGGATGTCAACCTGCGTACGGCCGTACTCGCGAGCGGGGGCAGCGTCGACCTTCGCCCCCAGCAGCTGGCAGGTGATCTGCATGCCGTAGCAGATGCCCAGCACCGGCACGCCCAGATCGAGAATGCCGGGGTCGCATTTGGGGGCCCCGGTTTCATAAACGCTGGCCGGGCCGCCGCTGAAGATCAGACCGGCGACTTTGAGCTCCCTCAGCTTGTCCGGTGCGATGTCCGGGGGGCAGACCACGCTGAATACGCGGTTCTCGCGGACGCGGCGGGCGATTAGCTGCGAGTACTGGCTACCGAAGTCGAGAATGGCAATCGTCTCTTCCATGGGGCAATTATATCCAGATTGCCCGCCGCTCCAAGAGCGGGACACCGCCCGTGCGGTGGCGGCCGGGCCCGACGATAGGAAGCACCGGGGCGATTGAAAGCCACGGGTGCAGCGGAGGGCGAAGCCCGGAGCGGAACCCGTGGGTAACCGGCCCAACCTCGATCCCGCCCTTCAAGTTGCCTGGGCGCTTATCCCAGGCGAGCATGGAACCTCCACGAATATCCCGGAGCCGACAAAGGCTCCGCCGTCACTCCGCCTAGGATGGCCCCGCGTGGTGGCGGCTTGGCCCGCCGGCCGTTATTCTGCCCGCCATGTGCAGTGCTGCGGCAGAAAAGGGGGCCTCGCTCTCAAAAGGCAGACGGCTGGCCGTCGGCCTCGGCGTGCTCATCCTCCTGACCGCCGTGTTTTTCGGACGCTCCGTGACCAGTGGCCTCCTGCTCGACGATTACAACCACCGCGCCGGACTGCAGGCCGGCGACTGGTCGCTGCGCTCCCTGGTGGATGCCTCGCACCTCGGCGGCGAGCAACGCCGGGTCGCCATGTGGTGGCAGAAGGACGCCGACCTGTACTTCTTCCGCCCGGTGGCCTTCCTGGTCATGCGGGCAACATACGTGGCCGGCGGCTGGCGGCCGACCGTCATGCACCTGGCCTCGCTGGCCTGGACAACCGCCGCTGCGAGCCTCATCCTCCTGCTGGCCTGGCGGACCGTGGGGCAGTTCGGCTGGGCGCTCCTGGCCGCCGTAATATTCCTCCTCCACCCGAACGACATCTGGGCCCCACGCTGGATCGCCTGCCAGAACGAGCTGATGGCCACCACCTTCATGCTGGCCGCACTGCTCACCTACAGCGGATGGGCAGGATGGTTCCTGGTAGAGAGTGAGCCCAACGACGCGGCGACGCGGCGACGCCGAGAGGGGGCGAGAAGGGCGGCCCTGCTCGCGGCGACGCTGTTCTTCTACATCGCTGCTCTGGGCTGCCGCGAGTCGGCTGTCATCCTGCCCGTGCTGTTGGCCGCAGGTGATTGGTGCTTTCGTTCGAACCGGCGAAAACGCTCCAGGATCGCGCTATACGCGGTTCTCGCACTGCTGACCGTCGGCTACCTCATCCTGCGCCGGCACATGCTCGGCCCGCTGACCATTCCCGCCCGTCCGTACGCCTATCCGCCCGGCACGCCCGGCTTCCTGCCCTTCGTACTCGACAAGTTCGTCTACTACATCCTGGGACTCTGGGCCTACGTGCCCATCGTGGCCTTCGCCGGCGAAGAACAGATGCACCGCCATCCCGTGCTCGCCTACGGCACGTTCGCGGCGATCGTGGCTACTTGGTGCATCGTCCTCTCAGCGGTGGGGCGGGGACAGCGGCGGCAGTCTGTTGAGTCACAAAACGTCCCCTCGCTCCGAGGCCCGATCTGCTTCTGGCTGATCGTGGCATTACTCCCGCTCGGCCCGGTGCTGCCGGTCTTCGCCTCCGCCCATCATCTGTTCTTGCCCGCAGCAGGAGTCGCCGTCGCCGGTGTAATCGTGCTTGCATCGGTGACCGAGTGGGCAAAATCGCGAAAAGGGGCCATCGGCAGGCTGGTCCGCGGCTTGGTAGTCACAGCAATTGCATGCCATCTGCTGATTTCCGCAGGCATGCAGGTGGTGATGGGCGATTTCGAGGCCGGTGCCTCTGCCGCGTGCCAATTACCCGTCAAGCAGGTCATACGATTCGGCGGACAGTTTCATCCGGGCGATTCGCTCTTCTTCATCAACATGCCCATGCTGGGCTTCAATGCCATGCCCGCCATCGAGGAGGCAAGCGGCGTCGCTACACTCCATGGCTATGCACTGACCTTCGCACCGAATTTCATGCGTGTGGATCGGCCCGGCCGTGTCGATCAGGTCGGCCCCAATCAACTGCGTGTCCACCTCGATGCTCCCGGCTACTTCTCCGGCCTGATCGGTAAAACCATCCTCCAGGGCATAGATCGCGATCGACCCTTTGCAGTCGGCGAAACCTTTACCACCCCGCAGTTCACCGTCCGCGTGACCCAGGCCAGCGACCAGGGCGTACAGGAATTCCTGTTCACGTTCAATCGCCCCCTGGCCGACCCGGCCTACCACTTTTTCCTGGCCTCGCCGGTATTCGACGCGTATCCGTTGAAGTTTGCGCCATGATCCGGCAGAGCGTGTTGCTTCGCGAATTCAGGATAATTAAGATGATGTTATGACCATCCAACTCCCGGCAAATCTGGAGAACGAGTTACGGCAACTCGCACAAGAGCGACGGCGTGACCTTCAGGATCTGGTTCAGGATGCCATCCGGCAATTCATCGATGCGTCTGCGATTACTGACTTGGACTCCGTAGACGTGGCCCAGTGCCAAATAGAGTTGGCTGACGAATTGCCCGCGGTCGAGGACTGGCCTCGTAATGAGGAGTCGAACTCAAATGAGGCGTGCTGAGATCTGGTGGGCTGATCTGCCGAGGCCGGTAGGTTCTCGTCCGGTCGTTATTCTCACTCGCGATTCGGTGTTGAACTCCATCGGATCGGTTGTCGTCGCTCTTGTTGCCCGCACTGTACGCAGTCTCGACACAGAGGTACAGCTCGGTAAGCGAGAAGGCTTGCCTTGCCCGTGCGTGGCCAATCTGGACAACATGTTAACCGTTCCGAAAACGCGGTTAAGTCGCCAGATGGGCGCCATGTCGAAAGAAAAAGTGCGAGAACTCGACCAAGCGATCAAGACAGCATTGGGTTTGGATCAGAATAGTCTCTCATCGACGAGATAATTCACCCTCGCATGTGATAATCCTGCAACGCACGCACTCCCCAGGCTCCGGCACGCAGAGCACGGACGGCTCTCGCTGCGGCACGCGCACCGGCCATGGTGGTGATCAGCGGAATGTTGTGCATCACCGCCGCCGAGCGGATGCGGCTTTCAACCGCTGAACTGCCCCAGTACACCGGCGTGTTGATCAGCAGATCCACCTTGCGTTCATTGATCAACTCGATCAGGTAGGGGCCCTTGGGGTCCTGAATCTTCGACACGTGCTCTGCCTGAATACCCGCAGCCAGCAGTGCCTCACGCGTCTTCCTGGTCGACAGGATGGTGAAGCCCATCTCCGCAAACTCGCGAGCCACCGGCACGATCAGCGGCATGTCCCGATCGTTCACACTGATGAGCACGGCCCCGGAAGTCGGTAGACTGGTGCCCGCCGCCATCTGCGACTTGGCGAAGGCGATGGGGAAGTTCGTGTCCATGCCCATAACCTCGCCCGTGCTGCGCATCTCCGGACCGAGCACCACGTCGACCCCGGGAAACTTGGTGAACGGAAACACGGCTTCTTTGACCGAAACATGCGTGGGCGTTGGGGCATCGGTGATGCCGTAACGGCTCATGGCCAGGTCCAGCGACTGACCGAGCATCACCTGCGTAGCCAGTTTCGCCCACGGCACGCCGGTCGCCTTGCTGACGAACGGCACCGTTCGCGACGCACGCGGGTTGACCTCCAGCACGTATACGACCTCGTCCTTCACCGCATACTGCACGTTCATCAGCCCGCGCACGTTCAGCTTGCGGGCCAGGGCTTCGGTCTGTCGTTTGATATCGTCCACAATAGCCGGCGACAGCGAGTAGGGCGGTAACGCACAAGCACTGTCCCCGCTGTGGATGCCGGCCTCCTCGATGTGCTCCATCACGCCGCACACGACCACCCGCTCGCCGTCGCTGATGCAGTCGACGTCGACTTCGATGGCCTCGCTCAGGAACTGATCGACCAGGATCGGATGCTTCTCCTCGGTCATGGCCTTGCGGTCGGTGGCCTCCATCGCCTTGGCCATGTAGCGGACCAGGTCGGCTTCTATATGGCACTTCTCCATGGCCCGCCCGCCCAGCACGTAGCTCGGCCGCACCAGCACCGGATAGCCGACCTTCTTGGCCACCGCGATGGCACCTTCCAGATCGAACGCAATACCGCTCGCCGGCTGCCGCAACCCCAGTTCATTGAGCACCTGGCTGAACGCCTCGCGGTCCTCGGCCAGATGAATGCTCGCCGGCGACGTGCCCAGGATCGGCACCCCGGCATCCTCCAGCCCCCGCGCCAGATTCAGCGGCGTCTGCCCGCCAAACTGCACGATAACACCCTTGACCAGACCATCATCGCCACGAGCCGCGGGGCTTGACCCCGCGCATTCCGCCGCGTACGGCCGCCCATTCAACCGCTCGCAGATGTTCAGCACATCCTCATGC
>JBJKSL010000451.1:0-3973 GCA_046704145.1 Phycisphaerae bacterium | reverse complement strand
CCCGGAGGCGCGAGAATAGCCACGGGCTCTTTGGACCCCGGAGGGGTCGCCGAAAATAGCCACGGGTGTAGCAGTTCGCCAGGGCCTGTCCCTGGCGACGCGGAACCCGTGGAAAACTCCACCGCAGACCCCTCTTTTTCTCCCCGATAGGGGCCCATCTCGCCCGGCAAGATGGCGGTCCCAGCAGATAGTGCGTCACCTGATCGCGACTATTCATTGACAGATATCGGTCAGCGCGGTTCCACAACAAAGCCCAGGGTCGCACAGCGCACCCTGGGGTCGCGTGCCACACAAAATTCATCCACCCCGCAAGGGGTTGCACAAACCGCAACCGCAGCCGTGAAATCTTGCAGCAGCGTAGCTAAGGGAGATCGGCCGCAAGAAGGCGCAAAAGTCGCAAAAAGAAATCCTCGCCAGCACTCACCATCTTTTTGCGCTCTTTGCGCCTTTTCGCGGCCAACAATTCTTCTCTCTCGACGGAGCCGCCCGCGTGCCAGCACCAGAGCCGCCAACAGCAGATCCAACCGACCCCGCCTTGCACTGCCCCACCTGCGGCTACAACCTAACCGGCCTCCCCCAAAACCGCTGCCCGGAATGCGGCCAAGACTTCGAGCATGACCGCCTGCTCCTTGCGGCAAGCGATAAGCCTCCGCCGCTTTCCATGATAGGTTGGATGTGGTGTTTGCTGACCGTGCCGACTCTGTCTGGAATCATCTTCTACCATCCGACAGACACGACCGGTCATTTCTTCTTGGTTTGTTTCCTGGCTCCTGCGGTGCTTGCGATCACACTTGTAAACTCGACCGTCTTTGCCGGGCGAATGACGGATTCCCTGTCTGATCCAACGCGCCGCCAGGGTTACCGGTCGCGCATGCTGCGTTCGGGTCTGTGGGTCGCCATGTTCCTGTGGCAGCTGACCTCGGCGGTTGTCGTAGCCGTGTTGATGCTCTGAAGGGCATAGCTGTCCTCCACGAGAGTGCATTCCCCGGAGCCCCGCACGTGTTCTTTGACTGACCGCGCTCTTTCTCATCTCAAGAGGCAACCATCCGCCGCACTGCTCATCTGCGTGCGCGCAAAAACGAGCAGACGAACCCAAAACCGCAGGACCTACCCGTCGTCATCGCAAGGCGCATCCGACATGGTGTATTTCTCGGGTCCGCCGCTTGCGGCCTCGCACCGCATCTGTAAAGACGAACCCAAACCCGGGAACGCGCAAAACGACGTAACCTCTTCGGTGACAAGGATTACCGTCGCGTGCCCGCCGGTTGACTGACGGCCCGCGCGGCCCAGCGAGTCCGTAGAAAGCCACGGGTGTAGCGCAGGGCAAAGCCCGGAGCGGAACCCGTGGGTCACCCGCCCAGAGCTGACCGCTAATAGCTCACAGCTTCCTCCACATCCGGCGTGAAGCCATGCCGAAGTGTGTTCTCAGTAATGGTGCGCGGTTCGAGGAACCACAGCAGGTAGTCCGGCCCCCCAGCCTTGGAGCCGATACCGCTCATGCCCAGGCCGCCGAAGGGTTGCCGGTCGACCAGGGCCCCGGTGATCCGCTGGTTGATGTAGAGGTTGCCGACGCGGAAGCCGTGGCGAGCCTGCTCCACGTGGGCGGGATTGCGCGAGTACACGCCGCCGGTCAGGCCGTACTCCGTGCCGTTGGCGATACCGAGGGCCTCATCGAAGTTCGCGGCAGTGATGATGGCCACCACCGGCCCGAAGATCTCCTCCTGGGCGATGCGGGCGTTCGGCGGCACGTCGGCGAAGATATACGGTGACACATATGAGCCACTCGATGCAAGCAGGCTTACGTCGCCCTCATAGAGGCATCGGCCTTCGTGTCGGCCCAACTCGATATACTTCAGCACCTTGCGGCGGGCAGCCTCGTCAATCAGCGGCCCAACGATCGTGTCCGGCTGCTCGGCCGGTCCAACTAGCACGGCTCGCGCGGCCGCCACCAGTCGCGACGTGAAAGCCTCTGCCACATCCTGCAGCACAATCACCCGCGAACAGGCCGAGCACTTCTGCCCCGCATAACCGAACGCCGAAGCAGTCACACCCGCCACCGCCTCGTCCAGATCGGCGTCGGAATCAATAATGATCGCGTTCTTGCCGCCCATCTCCGCGATGACACGTTTAAGACTCTGCTGTCCGAGCTGCCACTTGCTGGCATGCTCGTAAATCTCCACGCCCACCCGTCGCGAGCCGGTAAATGCGATGACGCTCACATCCGGATGGCTCACCAACGCCGCCCCCGCGGTTTCGCCCTCGCCGGGCAGATAGTTCACCACGCCCCGCGGGAAGCCCGCCTCGCTCAGTATCTCCATCAGCATCGCCGCGATCACCGGACTCTGCTCGGCCGGCTTCATCACCACCGTGTTGCCCGCCGCCAGCGCCGCGGTGGTCATGCCCGTCAGAATCGCCAACGGGAAATTCCACGGCGCAATCACCGCCACCACGCCGCGCGGCTCGTACACGTACACGTTGTCCTGCCCGGCTATGTGCCGTCGACGCGGATGCTCCTCCCGTCGCAGCATCTCACGCCCATAGAAGTGACAAAAATCGATCGCTTCGCACACATCCGCATCCGCTTCCCGCCAGGGCTTGCCCGACTCGGACAGAATCCACGCCGCCAACTCAGACCGCCGCTGCCGCATGATGGCTGCCGCCCTGTCCAGCAATTCAGCACGTTCCTTCGCGGTCGTCCTCGACCACCGACGGTCGAACGCTCGCCGCGCCGCAGCCACCGCATCCTGTGCGTGTTCGACATCCGCTGCACTCGCACGCCCGATGATCTGCTCGCTGTGCGACGGGTTCCGCGACTCGATCCAATTTCCTGTCTTGATCTCCTTCCCGTCGATCACCAGCGGATACTCGCGGCCAAAGTGCTTCTCCACGTTGTCTATCGCCGCCTGCATCGCATTGCGGTCGCCGGCACGGCTGAAGTCCGCCGTGGGCTCCAGGCTGAAAGATGTGTCCATGTCAGACTCCTCGACAGCGTCAGGCTCGGCAGCCGACGGTGTAGCCTGCTCCGCACTGGTACCAGGTGGAACCGGCGCCTGCATGCCTCGCTCTTCAGCGGGACTGCCCAGCAACATGCTGGTAGGCAGCCGCCGCTCGAAACTTGCCCGCAAGAACGATTCGTTGGCGGTATTCTCCAGCAATCGGCGGATCAGATAAGCCATGCCGGGGATCAACTCGCCGTAAGGCGTGTACACGCGAAGCGTATACCCCATACTGGCAACGGCGTGTTTAAGCGGGTCGCCCATGCCCAGGAGCATCTGAATCTCGTACTCGCGAGGCGAAGCCCCGATCTGTTCCGCGTGCACTATCGCCGCAGCCAGGCTTCGCACGTTGTGACTGGCGATGGCCGGCCGCACCAGGCCGCGATGATCGAGCAGCGTGTTGGCCATGGCCTCGAACTGCGCATCGCAATGCGATTTGATGACGAGCACTGGTATCTGCCAACACCGCTGCGCCGCCTGCACAACTTCGAAATCCCAATAGGCACCCTTGACCAGCCGCACGGTGATCGGCGTGCCGCGACGCTCCACCCAACTGAGCAGATCCTGCAAATCCCGCGGTGCTTCCTTGAGGTAGGCCTGCTGAACGATGCCGATATCCGCCAGGTCGTTGAACTCGGGCTCGTCGCACAGCTTGCGGAACGTCGCCAGCGTTATGTCCTTGTATGCGTGCTGCTCCATGTCAACGTTGACGAACGCGCCCACGTGCCGGGCCAGTCGCACGATCGGTCGCAACCGTTCGAGCACGCTGTCGATCGCCCCTTGCGGGTTGATCGGATCAAAGTGGGGCGACAGCGAGGTGAGCTTGAGCGATAGATTCACTCGCGGCTGGGGACCTTCGGCTGCACGGTCGATCTGCTCGACTTCCGGCCAGTGCTGGGCCGCCTCGCCGAGAGAAGAAAGGATGCTGCAGCACTGATCCGCATACCAGTCGGCCTGGGCCTCACTGAGTGTGGCCT
>JBJKSL010000450.1:0-2616 GCA_046704145.1 Phycisphaerae bacterium | reverse complement strand
CGACCGAGGGCACCGTCGATGAGGAGAGCGGTCGTGAGTTCTCGTTGGATGCTGTGGTCAAGGGCTGGAAGGAGGGGCTGGGCAACTACGGTATGCGAGTTGGCGGCACGCGGCAATTGATCATTCCGGCGGAGTTGGCCTATGGAACTGCCGGCAAGCCGCCGACGATCCCGCCGAACGCGACGCTGTGGTTCGAGGTCCAGGTGCTGGAGGTGAAGTGAGAGGCGGAAGCGAATGTAGAATGTTGAATGCAGATTGTTGAATTGAAGACAGGAGGCAGGCGCCTCGGGGAAGCGTCTATCCTCTTTTGGGTAAATTCCGGTCTGAGCGATTCTCTCTACACGCAAAATCAAACTGCTCTATAGGGCAATTGTCGTATTCTTGCGCGCGGCGAGTGGCGCATAAGCCTTTTGCGAACAATGCTTGGGCCGCCGCAGCGGGCACAAGTTCCAAGTGCGCCTGATATAATCCTGCAAGCGAAGGAAGACACGCCAAACGGGAGGATTCGATCATGCGCTACTTGATGGTGCTGATGATTGCGGTCTTGCCGTTGGTGCCCGCTTGCGAGCAAGACAAAGTGGACAACACAAAGGCCAAGCCGGCCGCCACCGCACCCGGTGAAGTTCGCGAGGGGCCCGCCGAGCGCGCAGGCCGGAAGATCGACGAGGCTACTCGGGAGGCTACTGAAGCCGTCGGCCAAGCGATCGAAAAGGCCGGCAAACAGGTCAAGAAGAACGCTCCGCCGGCGGAACCTGCACCGGCTGAGCCGCGCGAGCAGCGCTGAGCGACGGGTAGATACTCCGGCTGCACGCGAGACGGATCGTTATTCTACGGTCTGGGCAATCTGGATATGGTCGATTGCAATCGCTGCCGGTCGCCGTGTGGCGATGTACAGGACGTAGCCGCTCGATTTCAGCAGAGGCACCTGTAACACGCGTACGCCATTGGAATTGTTCGGCCCCGTCCAATAGCGGTGATCGCCGAGGGGCTGATAGGATCGAAACGGTCTCATTCCCACTTCGAAAGGCTCCAGATCTGCCTCGCCGGGCTCAGCCTTGCCGGAGTCGATGATTCTATACGAGAACAAGACCTGGTAACGCTGTCCTGCGGCAAGCGGCACGAGACCGGAATCGGTAGTGAACACTTCATGGTATGCATTGCTCATTTGTCGCGTGTCGATGAACAGTGCGTGCCCTTCGGCGACCACATTCTCTTTCTCGGCTGAGATCGAGGCGCCCGTGCCGAGTTGATATCGCGGGTCCGGCTTGTCGAAGTCGATCACGAATCGCGTCTGACAGCGCTCGCTGGGGACCGCATTCACGAGATCCCACAGTGGCACGTTGGCCAAGCTCCCGTCGGTGGAAGTTGCCTGTCGGATGAAGTCAAGCTCGCGTTCAAACATATGCTGTTGATCCGCCCAGCCGCCACGCACCGGCATGTAGCTGTTGTGAAGAGCTTGCAGCGTCCAGGGGGGTGACGAAACCAACTGCGACTGCCAAAAGGGTACCGGCTGCGGATACAGGCGGCGAGCGATCTCCACAACTATCTTCCAGGCGTCAACAGACTTCTGCAGTGGCATTAGGCAGTCGACACTGCGTCCGCGACGTGACTTATATTGTTCCCAGCCGATACCCGCCTGGATTTTGTATTGGATGTGCTCGCCGATGGCTGCATTCAGTTCGACGGCATCCAGCAAGGCGGTAAGTGTGTGGGCCTGTTCGGCATCCTTCAGCTTCAGGTGGCGAAGTGCAGGAAGCACGGAGTTGCACGCGTCCACATGCCGCCCGATGCTCGCCGCTACCTCGAACGCAGAGACGGAATCCGGCGGGGCCGAGCGGTCCAGTTCGCAAGCGATGCTGGCTACGTTCTTGCTCCAGGCCGCCTCAGGCCAGAGAGGGCCAAGCGTCGGCAAGAGCCGCCCGGCGTCGTCCGCCGAGTCGCCTATCGTGTAGCCTGGCATGGAGGTGTACTGCGACAACAGCATGCCGAACTGGGGCATAAAATGGCCGGACTCATCGTGCAGGACCCGCAACGTCTCCGGCATGATCGCGCTGGCATGCTGAATGGCCTGCAGCAGTTGTCCCGCATATTGCCCTATGCCCAGCACGCGGAGCCGGCTCTCCCATCGCTGTGGGCTGTACTGCCGGCCGATGTTGTAGGCATAGTCGGCCATGGCCTCCTGGGCCAGGCTGTGCTCGCCTTCGCCGGGCTCCAGCAGGAAACCCTGAAGCCCACGATTCCGCACATCCAGCAGGAGGGTCCTGATCCACTGGGGATCTGCCCAGAACATGTAGTCGGATGCTCCCCGCAGGGTGCCCACCGCGATGTTGGTTAGAGGGTCGTGTCTGCCTTGGCCGAGCAGTTGCTCGGTTTGCATGGCGAATTGCGGAATTCGCGAGTCAGCCAGCGGCTTGTACCATAGGCTGCCCTGCAGCGGGTGCAGCAATTGCGTGTTCGCATACATCGACACTATGCGAGCTGCGGTTTCGGGACGGATGTTCTCTGTCCAGAGGGACAAGACCGGACCCTTGTTGGCCGCTTCGGCCGGCGCCGTTCCCGCTGGCGATGGTTTCGACACTGCCACGGCCAACCCCGCGGCCATGCCCTCCAACTTCG
>JBJKSL010000449.1:0-7413 GCA_046704145.1 Phycisphaerae bacterium | reverse complement strand
AGACTGTGGACGCCCTGGCGGCGCAGGATGCTGCGAAGTTCGCGCGGATTGAGCAACTCGTGTCGAAGGTGATCGTGCAGCAATTCGCCGTTGTACACCAGCAGCGTCGGCCGCCCCTGGATGATGTTCTCCAGCCGCTTGGACCGGTAGGTCAGCAGTTCAAATAAATAGCTCCACAGGATCAACACTGCCGCGAGAATCAGCCCCGCCATCAATGAATTGTCACCGCCGTTCATAGCGTTCTGTACGGCATTGCTGATCAACAGCAGGACCACGAACTGAGCCATGCCCATCTGCCCCACCTGCCGTTTGCCCGATATACGTAACAAAAACAAGATGGCCACAAACACTACGCTGGCTCGGACCACCAGTTCCCACCACGGCAGTTCTGTTGTGACTAGTTGGGCCATCTTTGGCTTCTCGTTGTGCTATTTCTCGTCCATGATGAACAGCCGGCCTTGCCCGGCGTCCAGCGAAATCTGTATACCCGGCATGTCCGGGCTGTCATCGCGTAGCTTGGTTTCCTCGCCGGTGGTCTGATCCACTTCGACGACCTTGTCGGGACTGCCCGCAAACTCTACCGTCGGCCAGGCGGTATACGCAAAACGATAGTTGTTCAGCAGCACCGCTCGACGCCCATCTGCATGTTTGAACACGCCGATCAACCAGTCACCGTCGCTCAGATTCTCCAGTGGCGAGCCGGCCAGTGCGGCAGCAGCTTTCTCGCCCGGCTTGATGCGAATGACCTTCGTGCTGGTCAGCTTCATCAGTGTGGGGCCGAGATTCTTGATGCGGGCGTTGATGCGGCGAGCCTGATCGTAATGCCGCGTGGGCCGGCCGTCAGCAGTTATGATTGCTCCGCCCTTGGGGAACTCGCCACCGCGCGGAGTCCAATAGCAGAAGTACAGCACACCTTTGGCGCCATACGCCAACGATGTGTAAATCTGCCAGGCGACCTGGGCCTCCGTCGGGTCAAAGTGCGGCCCGAACGGCATGATGTTGAAGAAATTCCAGAACGGAATGCCCGCCTTCAACGCGTGCTGGCGAATGACCGCAAGGTTTTCGAGATAGCCCGGCCGATCGTCCACCGTAGGCGTCATAATGGGGTAGCGGTCGAAGCTGAGCACGTCGACCGGCGTCTGTTCGAGGAACTTGCTGACGTGCTGTTCGTAGGTGGGCGTGCCAAGTTGGGCGGGCGATGCGAAGGACGGGAACAAGTTGATGTAGGCAAGTTTGCCCGGTCGAGCAGCTCGAATCTCACGAACGCGTTGGCCAAGGCCCGCAAAGTCGCCTGCAGAAGGCTCATCCCGCACCTTGTAGCCCAGGCAGGCGGGCCCGTCCGGCAGCTTATCCGCTGGCCCCTCGCCGGCGACGATCGCTTTGAGGCCGTACTTCTCACATACTTGCAGTTGCCGACTTATCTGCTGCGGTGCGCGAGCCCCGAAGCCGCCCAGCACCACGGTGAAATTGGCCTCCGCAATCTGGCGATAGTACTCCTCCATGTGCTCGTCAGCAGGCGGATCAACCCAAAAGCTGATGCAGAAATCGGTCTGCTTGAAGCGAGCCCCGGGGCCAGTGGCATTATCCTCCGCAACTGCGCTGCGTGCAGCCACTGCGAGGGTGCTGAGTACTGAGCAGTAAACCAGCCAACAGAACATGTTCCAGTGAGTCAATTTTACGCCCCTCTCTAAACCACCACGCGGCCGGCTGCCCTGGTGCTTGCGCTTCGAGCTGCCGCGCGTTAGAATCTGCGGAAGGTTACGATACACTCCTCACACCTGGAGGACTGCTGATGACACGCATAGTCGCTGTTTCCCGCATTGGCACCTGGGCTCTATGCCTGCAGTTTGCCGTGGCCTTCGCTGCATCCGCGCACGCCGAGCAACCAAAAGCGCCGGACAACATGAAAACCGACTTTCTGGCCCTGTGCAACCTGGCGGTGGATCAGATCAACAACCCTGCCCGCCAGGAGCCCAAGCCGGTACCCTTCTACAACGACTCCTATGCCGTGCGAGCCTTGGCCGTCGCATACGACATGACGGGTGACGCACGGTATCTCGACACATGCCGGACCTGGGCGGACCGCATGATCGCTTATCAGGCCCAGATGACTCCCAAGAAGGCCTACTACATGAACTACGGCCGCAAGCCCGGCGAAACCGACAAAAACTGGTACGTGGCGGACAGTTCGAGCATTGCCATGGGCATTCTGGCTACGGCGGTCCGCTGCAAGGATCCCGCCGTCAAGTCCGAGTACCTCAACTCGGTAAAGGCCTTTGCCAAGCTCGTGATGGGTAGTTATATCGGCGAGGCCGGCGGAATCATGAACGGTTGCTGGCCCCACTATGGCGGTGAGTGGTGGTGCTCGACTGGTATTTTCGGCTCGCTCTCGTTTCTGCTGTACGACGAGACCGGCGATAAGCATTACCTCGATGCGGGTCTGAACGCAATCAACTGGCTGAACCACATCGACTTGAGCAAAACGAAGTTTGATTACTGGAGAACAGGAGCCCCAACGTTGTCATGTACGCGTTGGAGGCCTACTCCGCAGGCCTGCCCCACCTGCCCAAAGAGGGCAAACTGCACGACGAGGCCATGGCCCAGATCCGCTGGTGTCTGAACTGGATGCAGTCCAACCAGGCCAGCCGTGTGACCTCTTGCCCGTGGGACTATTACCATCAGTGGGGAAGCAAGTGCGGCGGGCTGCCCTTCCACATGTACGTGTACGGCCGATTGATACCGGGAATGGACAACCTGACCGGCACAGCCGACACCGAGATGAACTACATCGCCTCGGTGCTCAAGGACAAACCGCAGAACGGCCTGCCTCAGCTGGCGGTGTTTGCAATGATGTCCTACGCCGAGCGAGTCTCGCCGGGCACCATCTATCGATCATCGTCTGCGACCGCGAAGTAGCTGCCCGTGTGGGCCCGCCTCACTTCGCAAGGCTCTTGAGCAGTTCGATGGCCGCATCCCGGATCTGTTCGCCTCCGCCGGGCAGCAGGCGAGAGTTGACCGTCTCGTAACTGCCCTCAGCGAAGGCCTTCTTCGTCGGGATGTACGAGCAGTTGTCGTTGGCCAACTCGATGACCAGCGTGGACTTGAACGGGGAGGCCTGCTTGATAGCCAGACCGAACTCCACGAACATCTCGCTGGGCAACGCCACGATGGCCACATCCTTGCTAATACGAATGGCCTGCACGTCAAGCTTTACGCTCGTCCCTTTGAACGACTGCAGATCGACAACCTTGTAGGCGTCGACCTCCTTGAGGAACGGCAGCACGTCTTTGCCGATCTTGGGTACGTCCTCGCGAGCCTGGGCTATGCGCTCGGGCGAGTACTTCTGCAGCGGCAGGTCCAGCGTTTTTCGCTCAACGCGCAGATCGGCTGCCACCACCGGTTTGAGCCCAGGCTCTGCCGCGCGCACCGTCGCCGCGAGGATCGGCCCGATCTGCGGAGCCCTTCGCCACTGCTCGATGGGCACCGATGGATCACAGTGATTGATGTTCCCGCAGGTGCTGATGCCGAAGATCGAGGTGTAATCGGGCCCGAAAGTCTCACGTAGCGACTGCTCCAGATAATAAGCGTAATCCGCTGAGAACTCCGTGCCGCCGGTCGTGTCCTGATGCATGGCGAACACGGTCAGGCCGGCAAAGGGCTTGCCGCTGGCTGGATCGCAGCAGATCAACATGCCGACATCCGGATCGATCGGCCCCGCCGGCTCGACGATATCCGCTCGGTTCATTTTCTCGGCAGGGCACATTTTGACGCTACCGTCGCGCATGCGATAGCGACGATTGAAGGAGATGGTCTGCTCCTGCCTGGCAATCCCCGCCCGCACCTGCACCGCACGCAGATTGCCGTTCGCTGCGACCGCTGCCTTCTTCACCTGCCCGCCCAGGAAGGCCTTATAGTCGATCGGCTCGCACGGATCGTGGCCCTCTCTTGCCATGGCCTGCTCGTGGAGCATGGCACACATGGCCCCGTAGTACAGCGGCCCGGTGTGCGTGTGCGTACCACAAACTATGACGTTGCCAACCTCCGTTCCGATCGCCCGGGCAATGCCCTTGCGAGCCACATCAGAAACGCTCGCCGGAACGCCGACCACATCACAGATGACAATGGCTGCCTTCACATTGCCCTGTGCGAACACGATGGCCTTGGCGTGTAGCGGGTCGTGAACCGCGGTGCTGACCCGCTCTCTGAAGTAGCCGCTCATGCGATAGCCAACCGGAGGCGTGATGTCCGCCGTCGCCACACCCACTCGCAAGGGAGGGGCCGGCTCTGCAGCAAAAACCAACGGACTTGCGACAATACCGATGAGGAAAGCTATGGCTCGGATCATGATGCCGGCCATTCTAACTGATACCGATTACACTTGAGAAGACTTGATTGCCACGAAACGGCACAAAGAGACACGAAAGAAGACCTCAGCACCTCTGGTTTTTGTGTCTTTTTGTGTTTTTCGTAGCCATTCAGCCCGCGCGTAAATGAGCGATAGACTTGCGCACGGCAGGACTGGTGACACCGAGAGCTAGCAGGGCCTTGTAACCGGTTGACCCACGCTCATCAAGCAGTGCGAGCAGCATGTGCTCCGAGCGAACCTGCCAGTTGCCCTCCCCCTTGGCCTGCTCGGCTGCTCTGGCCAGCACATCACGGAAGTGCGGCGTACCGGGCAGCCGACCCATGACCCAGGTCTCCTGCGAGCGGGTCTTGAGCAACTCGTCGATCTGGGCCTTCGCTCGGTCCTGGTCGACAGATAACTCGGCAAGAGCCTTGGCCCCCAGACAGTCAGGCTCACCCAACAGCCCCAACAGCAGATGCTCGGTGCCTATGTAGTTCAGTCCGTATTGACGGGCGAACTCCTTGGCCAGATTGAGCACGGTCTTCGCGTCGTCGCTTAGATGTTTGGCAATCACGCCGAATTCTAGGTTAGCCAAAGTGACCGGTGGTGGGTGCAAACCTTCTGTGTGGGACCGGCATCTTGCCGGTCCAAACGACCGGCTGGAAGCCAGTCCCAGATGGAAAGCGCCCCCGAATCGCAATAGCGACTTAGGTGTGCTTGAGGAAACCCACGGTTGATTCCATGATTCGCTCTCGGAGTTGGCCGCCCGACTCGCTGGCCGTCTGCAGGCGAAGGTCCTCGAGGTTGGCTCGGCAGAAACGGCAACCCAGCTGATCCAGGTGGAAGCTGATGTAATCGGACCAGGCCGGCTCCAGCGTGCCGAGCAGAAACGCCCCCAAGGTGCTGCGTTTGGGGCAACTGAGCCGCTGCTCCTGCCAGATCGAGGCGATCATGGAATCAGCCGATGCCGGCATGGGGCCGTCCGCACCCGTGAAGAGGTCGGCAGCGTCGGCCTGCTGCGGCAACTCGCCGAGAACAGCTTCGCGGATAGCGTTAAGACAGCGATGCTTGATCACCGCGACGTGGTTGACGCTCACACCCGCGATGCGGGCGATGTCCTTGTTGCGGGCCTGGCAGTAGAACAGCAACTCCACGATCTGCAGATCGCGGAAATTGAGGCTCTGCTTAAAGGTCCGGATCAACTGGTCCAGAGCCGCCGACAGAGCGGAGCGTTTAAGGCCGTGATCCTCCTCGCGACGCACGTACCAACTGGCGGTCGGATCCGGTGCGGCGATGTCGTCAGCCGCGGAGGTGCCGCTCGACTCGTCGGCAGGCAAGCCGTCCTGCAGCAGGCAGACGCCCATCCGCTTGCCGCGATACAAATCGATGATCTTGCGCCGCAGGATGGAGAACAGGTAGGTCTCGAGACTGGCCTGCCCGCGAAAGCTGGACAGAGCCCGCAGAAAACTCACGAAGGTATCCTGCACGAGGTCCTCGGCATCGGCAGAGCCACGGCTCTTACCGCGCGCAAAGGCGAGTAGTCGCCCCTGGTATCGTTCGACCAGTTGCGACCACGCGTTTTGCCCGCCGCGACGGATCTCGTCGAGCAGATACTGTTCGGCTTCGGTCAGACTACCCATGCCATGCGATACGCCATGAGCTTCAGGATCACAATCACTCCGATTGCCACCAGCAGCCCGCCGGCCACCAGCAGCCGTCCACGATAATACCCCTTTGTCAGCACGTTTACGAACAGACCCATGATACACACGATCAAGATCAGAGCCGCTGCAGAGGCCCACCCCGCCCAGCGGGTTAGAACGATGCTGCGGGCGGCCGGCAAGCAGTCTCTCAAAACCTGCGCGCGAACCGGGCTAGCTTCAATCAAGATAGCCTCGCGGCAGATCTGACCGCCGTACGGCCGCACAAAAGTCTGGCTGAAGCGATCCTTGATCTGGGTCTGCACGACGGATTCGATGTGCGAATTCAGCCGATCGTCCCAGGACACGCCCGGCTGCTTGGCCATCTCGGCCTTGACCGACGGCAGCAACTGGCTCGCAGCATCGGCAACGGCCTCCCGCATGCTCTCGGCCCGATCCGTGGCCGTCGGCGATGACCAGCCCACAATCCAGTTCCCCGGCTGCGAACTGGCGAATGCCGAAAAGTTGCTGACCCACGGCTTGCCTTCGAAGCGCGCACTGCGTTCGATGCGTGTCTTGTCTGACTGCAGACGCAAGCTGAGGACGCCGCCAATCGGGGGACTGATCTTCAGATCTTGAACGCTGCGATGCTCGCTACTGGTCAGTTCGACCACCAGGCCAACCTCACCTGCCAAGCCGGAGGAGTCCACTTGCCTTCCGGAGTGATCGACCAGCACCTGACACTCGGGGAGCAGCTTCTGGGCTCGCTCGGTGATAGCGGACACCGTTTCAGGGCTTACCTCCCCGGCACCGCTATGAGTGCCGCTAACGTACGCAATCTTCGGCTTTGAATCCGGACAGGCCGCCAGGAACTGCTTCAGAACCGCTACCGTCAGCGACTCCGCCGCACGATACGCAGAGGGATACACGTCGGCATCGAAACCCAGGTCGGCTGCGGACTTCCAGGGCTCAGCCGTGAACAATGTCGGCGATGCAACATCGTCCTCTTTCGCGGCTCGAATGGACGTGCCGTCGTCACCCAGGCCTTGGCGGAATCCCATGTGGCCGGGACGCATCAGCGTGGTGCTACCACCTGTCAGCCAGCCGACGCGATGTCGCTTGGCAAGTGCAGGCAGCAACGTAACTACCACCACTCCGACGATCGCGGCCACCATCACAGTTCTGCCTCGCCGGCCCAGCATGGCGAATAGCACACCCGCTCCAACCACCAGGGCGATCAACAGCAGCCGAGGCAAGAGAACAGCGTTCATACGCCCACCTCCCGACCAGCGGCCACACCTGAAGCCACCAGCTTGCGACGTTCCGGCCAGGACATCATCACGCTTGAGACCAGCAGTGTGACGGCTGCCATCACGCACATACGCGTATCCACCTGGTTCATCACCAGTTCCAGCCTGCGCATGGCCC
>JBJKSL010000448.1:0-7138 GCA_046704145.1 Phycisphaerae bacterium | reverse complement strand
GGCTGAGATCATGCGGACGCACCTGGCCATGCTGCAGGATCGAAGCTTTCATCGGCAGGTGCGTGCGAGTGTGCGGACAACCGGTGGCTCGGCGGAAGCCGCGGTCGAGCAGGTGCTGGATGGCATGGCAGTCAAGCTGCGCTCCTCCGAGAACGCCGTTATGGTTGAGAGAGCGGCGGACTTCCGGGACTTGGCTGTTCGACTGGAAGCCCACCTGAATCTCGAGGACTTTTCCAACTCGCCGGATCTTCAGGGAGCAGAACACGCCGTCGTGGCTTTGCACGAACTGTTGCCGTCGATCGTGCTGCAGGCCAGGGCTGCGGGCGTTCGAGGCTTTGTCGTGGAGCGTGGCACTGGAATGTCCCACGGGGCCATTCTGGCGCGATCATTTGGCATTCCTACCGTCCGCGTGAGCAGCCTGGAAGCGTTGGATCTCTTCGCCGGGCAGGAGGTGGTGCTCGACGGCACCAATGGCGAGATTGTGGTGTCTCCGGGTAGAGAGGAGATGGCGGTTCTCGCGCAGCCGCACTCCGCAGAGGGCAGACGCGAGGCAGGCCAAGTGCTGCCGGTGAGGCTGTGGGTCAGCATCGTCGACCCGGTGCAACTGGAAGGTTTGGATTGGTCGTACGTCGAAGGTGTCGGCCTGTACCGGACGGAAATGCTCTTCCTGCAGCATCGGCAGGGCTTTCCCGACGAGCAGGAACAGTCACAGGTATATCGCCGCGTGCTGGAGTTGGCGGGCGGACATCCGGTGGTGTTTCGCACGGCAGACCTCGGGGCGGACAAGATGGTCTCGCATCTATTCTGCGGCCCACAGGAGAATCCGTATCTCGGTTTGAGAGCCCATCGACTCTATCGATTCCATCCCGAACTGCTGGTCACACAGTTGCATGCCATGATGCGTGCGGCCGCGGGAGCAGGCGAGCTCAGAGTGCTCTTTCCGATGATCGAGACCGTTGACCAGTGGCAGTCTGTGCAGGAACTGGTTCAGCAAGCCAGGGACGCCATGCCGGATTATCGTCACGTGGGCGGAACGACCTTCACACAGGGCATCCTGATTGAAACGCCGTCGGCTGCGTGGCGTTTTCGTAGCCTCTTGAAGGTGACTGATTTTGCCAGCGTGGGCACTAACGATCTCATTCAGTACCTGTTTGCGGTTGAACGCGGGGCGGTGAATCTCGAGGATCTCTACCGCCCAGAGCACCCCGTTGTCCTGGAAGTGCTGCAGAAGATGACGAAGGAGGCACGTCAGGCGGGCAAGCGTCTATCCATCTGCGGTGAAATGGCGGCCGATCCACTGCTGCTGCCGGTGCTGGTCGGCTTGGGGGTCGAGGATATCAGCGTTTCTGCGTCGGACGTTGGCAAGATCATCCGCCTTCTGCAAGCCCTGGATCTCGACGCCTGCCGGGACCTGGCCGAGGCCTGCGTGCAAGCAGAGACGGCGAACGAAGTCCGGGCGATCCTGAGCCGGTCGGGTTTCGAGCGACCTCCGGTCAGAGCGGGGACCACCCACGGGCAGGCCCTCGATCCGGTATGCGGCATGGTGGTATCGGTGAGAGGCAACCCTCACGTACTCGCTGTGGGGGATATCAAACAATACTTCTGTTCGGAACGATGCAAAAGGAAGTATCTGTCAGCCACCTGAACTCACGCAATCATCGGGCTGGCAAGCCTTTTCGTTTCAACCCCGCACCTATGATAAAGCCGTCGAGCAGGGGCAACTGAATCCGATGGACATTGAGGAGATGGCTCATGAATCCGAACGACAAGCCAACCGCGGATCGACCGGTGGCCGCGTTTGTACTGAGCCTCATCGCCGGGCTGTGGATGCTGGCCATGGGCAGCATGATGGGCTGGGGCTACATGGGATATGGCTGGGGCGGTCACATGGCGGGAAACGGCGGAGCGGCCAACCCCAGCGCATACGCCTGGATGTGGCAGCATCATCGGATGATGCACGGCTATTGGGGCGGCGGTGCCTGGTCCTGGATCGGGGTTGTGGCTGCCGTTCTCGTTTTGATCGGCGCGTTTGCGATGTATTCACGACCGGCCGTGGCGCGGAGTTGGGGGGTCGTCATTCTGGTGGCCTCGGCCGTGGACCTGCTGGCCGGAGCCGGGGGATTCTTGGCTGGAGTGCTTGGGATCATCGGCGGCGTTCTGGCCATTACCTGGACTCCGCAGTCTCCCTGAACTCCATTCGCTGCGAGCAAGAAGACGTAAATGCGTATCCACCGTGAATGGCAGAGGCGCTGCGACAGAAGGAACAGAAAGGTGGCGACAAGTGTTGTTGTACACACGAGAAGCAGAGGGGACCGTGCCCGAGGTGCTCGATCGCCTGCAGGCATCGATCACGGAACACCATTTCGGCGTGCTGGGCCAGATCGACTTGAAAACGAAGATGGCAGAGAAGGGCGTTCCCTTCGAGGCCGATTGCGTGATTCTGGAGGTCTGTAACCCACAGCAGGCCAAGAAGGTGCTGGAACAGAACCTCGTCATCTCGACGTCCTTGCCCTGCCGGATCTCGGTTTACGATCAGGCGGGACGCGTCATGGTCGCAACGGTCAAGCCGACGGTGTTGTTGGACATGTACAAAGGCTCCGAGAGCCTTAAATCCACCGCCGAGGAAGTGGAACGCACGGTCATTGCCATCATCGACGCAGCCTGCGGTTCCTGAAGCTGTGGGGGCGCGGTGCGGCCTCATTGCGTGATTCTGGAGGTGCCCTGGAGGACGGATGGATATCGCTTACACCTGCCCCATGCATCCGGAGGTGCGGGAGGATAGCCCGGGGGCCTGCCCAAAATGTGGAATGGCGTTGGAACCGATGACGCCGGTTGCTCCTGCCAGCCAGAAGATACAGTACACCTGTCCAATGCATCCGGAGATCATCCGTGACCAGCCCGGCGCCTGCCCAAAATGCGGCATGGCCCTGGAGCCGCGCACGGTCGTGCCCGAGGAAGAGGATCCCGAACTGCGGGACATGACGCGGCGGTTCTGGGTGAGCGTGGTGCTGGCCATCCCGCTGTTGGCCATCGCCATGGCTGACTACATCCCCGGTCGGCCGCTACAACGTTGGGTCTCACCCATCGCGATCAACTGGATCGAACTGGCGCTGGCGACGCCCCTGGTGTTCTGGTGCGGTTGGCCGTTGCTCGTCCGGGGCTGGCAATCCATCGTGCATCGCAGCCTGAACATGTTCACGTTGATCGGCATGGGTGTCAGCGTGGCGTGGGGATACAGCATTGTGGCGACCATCTTCCCGTATGTGTTTCCACCATCATTTCGAGGCGAAGGCGCGGTGGTGGCGACCTACTTTGAGGCGGCGGGATTCATTACCTCCCTGGTGCTGCTGGGGCAGGTGCTCGAACTGCGCGCTCGCCGCAGTACCAGCGGGGCGATCCGCGCACTGCTGGGCTTGGCCCCGAAGACGGCAAGAATCATCCGTGAGGACGGCAGCGAAGAGGACGTTCCGCTGGAACAAGTGCAGATCGGCGACCGCCTTCGCGTGCGACCGGGGGAGAAAGTGCCGGTTGATGGCACGGTGGTCGAAGGACGCAGCGCCGTGGATGAGTCCATGATCACCGGCGAGTCGATACCGGTCGAAAAGCAAGCCGGGGATAAGGTCATCGGCAGCACGGTGAACGCCACCGGCAGCTTCGCCATGCGCGCGGAGCGGGTTGGCAGCGATACGATACTGGCCCGCATCGTGCAGATGGTCGGTGAGGCTCAGCGCAGCCGCGCCCCCATTCAGCGTCTTGTCGATGTCGTGGCCGGTTGGTTCGTGCCGGCGGTGATCGCGGCGGCAGTGGTGACGTTTATTGTCTGGGCTTGGGTTGGACCGCAACCGGCTTTTGCGTACGCCATTGTGAATGCCGTTGCGGTGCTGATCATCGCTTGTCCTTGCGCCTTGGGGCTGGCCACACCCATGAGCGTTATGGTTGGAGTCGGTCGCGGAGCCCAGGAAGGCGTGCTCATAAAGAACGCCGAGGCTCTGGAGGTGTTGGAGAAGATCAACACGCTCGTTGTGGACAAGACCGGCACGCTCACCGAGGGCAAGCCGAAGCTGGTATCGCTCACGCCGAGCGGGGACGCTGACGAGCAGGAGTTGGTTGGATTTGCCGCCAGCGTGGAGCGCGGCAGCGAACATCCCTTGGCGGCCGCTATCGTGGCCGGCGCCAGAGAACGCGGGGTGAAGGTCGCCGATGCGGAGGATTTCGAGTCGGTCACCGGCAAGGGCGTGAAAGCCGTCGTAAACGGGCGGGCGGTGGCCTTGGGCAATCAGGCCCTGATGGAACAACTCGCGGTGAACATGGTCGCTCTCAACTCGCAAGCCGAGAAGCTGCGGCAGGACGGGCAGACGGTCATGTTCGTGGCTGTGGATGGCAAGCCTGCCGGCCTAGTGGGTGTGGCGGACCCCATCAAGCCCTCCACGCCCGAGGCGGTGAAAACGCTCCGTGAAGACGGCGTGCAGATCGTCATGCTCACCGGCGACAGTCGGACCACTGCTGCTGCCGTTTCCGGCAAGCTGGGACTGGAGCGAGTGGAGGCTGAGGTCCTGCCCGACCAGAAGGCGACGGTGGTCAAGCAACTGCAGGCGGAAGGTCGCAACGTGGCCATGGCCGGCGATGGCGTCAACGATGCTCCGGCACTGGCTCAGGCCCACGTGGGGATCGCGATGGGCACGGGGACGGATGTGGCCATGGAGAGTGCGGGCGTCACGCTGGTGAAGGGCGACCTGCGAGGCATTGCCAAGGCACGATTGCTCAGCCGCGCCACCATGCGGAACATCCGCGAGAACCTGTTCTTCGCGTTCATCTACAACGCGCTGGGCATTCCGATCGCCGCCGGCGTGCTGTATCCGTTCTTCGGTCTGCTGCTCAGTCCGATCATCGCTGCGGCGGCCATGAGCTTCAGCTCGCTTTCCGTGGTGGGTAACGCCCTGCGACTGCGACGAGTGAGACTGTGACAGTGACGCGCGGAAAGATGGTTCACGAGCCAAGCACGTTCTGGATCGCGTCGCTGGTGACGGAATTCGTCAGGGCATTGATAAAGGCGATGAACTGCCCCTCGGCAATGGCCTTAAAGTCGCTGGGGTTGAAGCATCCCAACTGCAGCAGCACGGGCGAGGCGGCGATCAAGGCTGCCCATCGAATTAATCTTCCCATGTGTGGCACTCCGGATAGAAGTTGAGGTCTTGAACCCTTTCACTATAGCAGGCTCGCATCAGGCGAGTTGCTTCTCTGCTCGCTGTATTCGCCGCACCTCGAACTGCTTGGCCACCAGGAAGATTACCGGGTAAATGAGCAGTTCCATCATGAAGCTGGTCAGTAGTCCGCCAAACATGGGGGCGGCCAAGCGTTTCATAACGTCGGAGCCGGTTTGCGTGCCGATGAGGATCGGTACGACACCCATCATCATGGTCATGACCGTCATAGTCTTTGGCCGAATACGCAAGACCGCGCCCTCATGGATGGCCGCCTTCAAATCGGCAATGCTGTGCATACGGCCCTCGGCCTTGAACCGATCGTAGCTGTTATGCAGGTACAGCAGCATGACCATACCGGTTTCAGCGTCCAGGCCGGCCAGGGCGATCATGCCCACCCACACGGCCAGGGACATGTTGTACCCAGCGAAGTAGAGGAACCATACCGCACCGATCAAGCTGAACGGCACCGCCAGCAGGACCACGCAGGTGTCGAACCAGCTCTTGTGCGATATGTACAACAGCAGAACGATCAGCACGAACACCGCCGGCACCGCGATGGCCAGCCGTTTGTTGGCGGCCTGGATGTACTCGTACTGGCCGGACCAGACCACGTTGTAACCAGCCGGCAGCGAGACGGTCTGAGCGATCTGCTGCTTGGCTCGCTCCACCCAGCCGCCGACGTCCGTGGTGGTCAGGTCGACGTAGATCCAGGCGGTTTTGCGGGCGTTTTCGCTCTTGATGGCCGGTGGCCCCTTGTGCACCTGAATATCGGCGACCTGGGCCAGCGGCACCTGCGCTCCGGAGGGCGTCGCTACCAGCGTCTGCTTGAGGGCGGGGATGTTGTCGCGCAGCTCGCGTTTGTACCGCAGGTTGACCGGGTAGCGTTCGAGGCCCTCGACGGTGGAGGTGATATTCATGCCGCCCAGCGCGGTGGTGATCACGTCTTCGACATCGCCGACGCGAAGGCCGTAGCGTGCGATCTCGTCGCGGTTGATGCGGAAGTCGACGTAGTTGCCGCCCACGGTCTTCTCGGGATAGGCACTCAAGGTGCCGGGCATGGTGCGGACCTCTCCCGCGATCTTCTCAGCCAGATCGGCCAGCGTCGATAAATTGTCGCCCATGATCTTGATGCCGACCGGCGTCTTGATGCCGGTGGACAGCATGTCGATGCGCGTCTTGATGGGCATGGTCCAGGCGTTGGTCAGGCCGGGGAAGCTGACCACGTCGTTGAGGCCGCGGACGTGCTCGCCGTTTTCATCCCAGCCGTAGGTCAGTTCGTCGATGGTGATGGGCCGCTGCTCGGGCCAGAAGTAATCGAGGCCGGAGTACTCCTTGAGGAAGCCGGGCAGGAATGCGAACCATCGATCGAAGTGCCGCTGCCGCCACTTGGCGTGGTTCGGCTCCAGCATGATGGTGGTTTCGAGCATGCTGAGTGGAGCCGGGTCGGTGGCGGTTTCGGCACGGCCGATCTTGCCGAAGACATGATGCACTTCGGGGAAGGTCATCATGAGGGCGTCGGTTTGCTGGATAAGTGCGCGGGCCTCGGTGATGCTGATGCCGGGGTCGGTGGTCGGCATGTAAAGCAGGTCGCCCTCGTCCAGCGGCGGCATGAACTCGCTACCGATCTGGTGATCGAGTTTCAGCACCGGGATCTTCGCGGCGATGGGCTGGTGGCCCCAGATGTATTGCTGCATGGGCAGGATGGCACTGGCCACCAGCAGCACGGCGATCAGCAGGGTGAGGTACTTGCCTTTCATCGCCGCCCAGAAGAACGGCTCGTATACCTTCTGGAGAAGCCTGCTGATGGGGTTGGTCTTCTCGTTAGGGATGCGTCCGCGAATGAAGTAGATCATCAGGACCGGCACGACGGTGACCGACAGGAGCGCAGCTGCGCCGATTGCGAACGTCTTGGTGTAGGCCAGCGGCTTGAACAG
>JBJKSL010000447.1:0-4061 GCA_046704145.1 Phycisphaerae bacterium | reverse complement strand
AGCCTGGGCTGCCATCAATGTCATTGCCAACAGAGCCAATCCGATCCGCATCGCTGTCGCCCAATTCTGCATGGTTGTAACGTGTTCATTGTCCGTTGTGCAGGAACACCACTGCTACGACGTCGGCCCGAATTGAGCAGGATGACCTGTCAGGCACGACGTGCTCTTGTGCAGAAGTTGCCGCCCAAAGGACGCTTCCGACAAACGTGCTATCCAAGCACACAGTTCGAATCTCGAACTCCGCCCTTCAGAATTATCGTCCCAGTCGATCGAGCTTCACCAACACCACATCGTTGGTACGCATCGAAATGGTCTTGCGGAATGTCCCCTTGGCACCAACGGTGACGGCTGCCGCAGATTCCGGCGCATCCGACGACAGCTTCTGAAGTGTCGCGACCTGGTCCGGTGAAAGGTCCTTCGGCATGCCCCACGCTATATACTGCGTGTAAGCATCGTTGGCCTTGTAGCCGGTGCGATAGACGTGAAGTTGGTATTTGCCCGGCTCGAGGTGCGTAACCTTCAGCTCAATGGGCGCGACCGGTGCTGCCGGACGGGCCTTGCGATAGAACGGACGATCGCTCTCCGGCTGGTCGGGCGTGGTGTAATCCCAGAACAGTCCGGCAAAACCCTTCTTCGAGCGCGTCAGCAATGACCGCGTGTCGCTGCCCGCGAGTGCCGTGGGCCCCAACTCATTCAAGTATTTGTAGGCAAAGAACGCCGCCTTGCGGATGCCCTCGCGGTTGAGAAGGCCAAAACCACCATGGAAGGAAGACGGCGGTGGACCGGCTTCCTCGAACAGGTCGGAATAGACCCAGTAGCTCATCGACTGGGCACCGCCTTCGGTCTTCTTCAGTTTGTCGAGGATGAAGGCGGCACTGAGATAGTCATCGTGGATGGGATCACGCGGATTGTAGCTGGTGCTCCATTCCGTGATGTAGAGCGGCAACCCCGGCCAATCGGCCTGGATCTGCTTGCGGACGTTCCAGATGTCGTTGCTGATCGATCCTGGATCAGCCACCAGCTTGTTGTCGCCCTCGCCGTTCTCGTCGAGAAACCCGCCGGCCACGCCATAGGTGTGGGTGGTGACGAAGTCGACAGGGACGCCGGCCGCTTTGGCATGGGCGAGAAATTCCGGGACCCAGGCTGCACCGGCGGTGGCAGGGCCTCCGACCGGCAAGGCCGGGTCGACACCCTTGATCGCCTTCACCGTCACGTCATACAGCTTGAAGTACGCTTCCTGATTGCCATCCTTCCAGAAGCCATCCAGGTTTGGCTCGTTCCAGACCTCGAAGCGCCACTGGCGCACTTCGGCCGCCCCGAAGCGGTTCTCCAGATGGCGGGTGAAGGCTGTGATCAGGTCGGACCACTTGTCCCAATCCTTGGGCGGATTGCCGTTGCCTTTCCAATAGAAGATCGTCTTGGTGTCGCTGGCGAGCGGGCTCGGCATGAAGCCGACTTCCACAAACGGCTTCATACCGGCCTTGAGGACGGCGGCGTAAATCGCATCAGTCTTGGAGAAGTCATAGACCGGCTTGCCGTCGACCTCGCGATAGACATCGGTATCGTCGGCGAAAATGCCGTGGAAGCGCACGTATTTGAAGCCTATTTCGTCGTGCACCAGGCGCAGCTGCTGCTGGTTGGCAGGCCGCAATAACAGCCCTGCATGACCGGATCCCACACAGTCCTGCCACGCCATGTCGCGGGGACCGTCGACCTTCGTCATGTCGGCGACAAGACTGCGCGCCGGCTGCTGCGCAAGCGCAGGCGATAGAGCCATGGCTGTGACCATCGCCAGAATTGTCGGCCTCAAGAAACGAAATGACACGGCGCACCTCCGCCTGATGATGGTTCCATACATGCTTCGCGACTCTCTCGCGTGCGATCCTGCATGAACCAGCCTGCAGGATCGCAAACAGAGCGACGGCTTAGCCGCCGTTTACGCCGATCGACGCGGCCGGCTCCGGATTCGTCATCATTCCGCTGATGATCGCGTTGAGCAGGCTGGGGTCCTTTGTCGCGCCAGTGTTTCGATCGATCATGCTGCCGGTGTCCCACCAATACGGAACGATGCCCCGCGCCGCGGCCGCATATGTGGTGTAACCGGCCCAGTAGTCTATGTAGGTTTCGATGCCCACGCCAGGCCCTGTGGACTTCGGGAAGGCGCCATACTCGCCCATGATCACCGGTACGCCCTTGCTGGTGTAGGCTGTCACCATCCTGTCGAATTCCTGGCGGACATACGCCTCGTTGCAGCAGGGATCGACCGCCGTCGGATCGGTGGCGATGGCACCCCATTGCCACTTGGGTTGGTCGCCGTTGACGAAATCCCAAGGCGAATAATAGTGGATTTCGACCATCAACCGATTGGCGGCAGAATCGGTCGGAAGCGTCGCCTCGTTGCAGAGGTCCAGCCCCCAGTCGATATTGGTGGCGTAGTGCTGCACGACCAGGGTGCGTGTGGCGTTGTTCCCGCCGGTGGCGCGCACCGCGTTCACGAAGATCTGGTTGAAGCCCGACTGCACGGCGCAGTTCTCGGCCGTGGGCGCGGTAAAGACGTTGGGCATGTGGACTTCGTTGGTGCCCGCGAACAACAGATGATTGTCGTAGTCCTTGAAGTAATTGGCGATCTGCGTCCAGTACGACTTCAGCTTGGCGTCGGCGGACGTCTGATCGGCGTAGTCGGGCGTTATCCACGGATCGTTGTGCATATTGATGATCACGTAGAGGCCGGCGTTTCGCGCATAGTCGACGACCTGCTTGACCCGGGCGAGCCAGAACGGCGCGATATTGCCGTTGGCGTCCGCGTATTGGGTCCAAGTGACCGGGATGCGCACGCTCTTGAAGCCGGCAGCCGCGTAGGCGTTGAAGATCGCCTGGTTTGCCGCGGGATTGCCCCACACCGTTTCCTTCGAAACCGCATAGGGAGGGGTTTCCCATGTGTCCATCGATTCAAGCGTGTTGCCGAGGTTGATGCCGGGCGCCATCGCCTGGACGACCTGCGCCGGCGTGGCGGCGATGGGCGGAAGTGCGGGCGGCGGCGGCGGCGGTGAACCGCCACCGCTGTTCGATCCGCCACCGCTACTCGATTCGCCGCCGCAGGCGGCCAACAAGCACACGGCCGCGCACGCAAACAACTTCAAGACCTTCTTCATAGGCCACAGCCCCCTAAGCCATGAGAATTTGTTACGGTACAGGTTTGCTTTGGTTCGCTGCGAACCCGGATATTCATGACCACGTTCATGCGCCGCTCTTCCACTCAGAGCAGCTTGAAGGCGACCTACCTATCAACTGATCGGCTGCGTCAACCGAAATGGTACAATCCGGACTGTGGCGTTACGAAACGGCTCAAAATAGTTGGATTGCCACGAAACAGATTCTCAAAGTTTTTTTTCGCGGCGCGCAGGCGCTCGAACAACACGGTCTTGAAATGGCGTTGCCGTCAGGGCCGAAGGGGCCGTAACGCCCGGCGCAGCCCTTCAATGCCTCGGTCACCGGTGAACCATTGCACTCGAAACGATGCACACGATGTGATGATGGGTAGAGTAGTATCATCTATCAAGCATTCACGTTAGTTGCGCCTAATAGCCGGAATTTGTTGTTGGCAACGACTTGTCTGATATCTAATGTCACCCAGAACTTTGGCAGGGGCGCACGTATGCTAGTCAGGACAATAGTAGTTTGGGCGGCTGCGTTCGGCCTGGCCGCTTCATCCCCTTCGTCTGCTTCAGTAAATATTGAGAAAACCGCAGTTGGCGTGAGAATTGAGACCGCGCATGGTACCGTCGACATAGAACCCTGGTCGTCGCGCATCATTCACGTGACCGCATTCCGCAACGCCGACTGGAAAGGTGCGTACAACCCTGCTGTTATCGGGCGCCCGCAGCCTACAACGTGGCATTTGGCGCAGACACCAAAAGCTTTCATTTTATACACGTCGGCACTGCGAGTGCATATCGACCGTTCCACAGCGACCATCACCTTCTGCGATGCGCATGGCAAGACGATCTTGGCGGAGCCTGTTGCCGCCCGCACGACACCGATATCGTCTGACGGCTCACAAG
>JBJKSL010000446.1:0-3745 GCA_046704145.1 Phycisphaerae bacterium | reverse complement strand
ACTACCGCCTCGGCTTTGTTGGGGGGTGGGGGATCCATCACCTTGATATTGCTCAGTGGGGGATGCACGATCGGGCCGGTCCGGTGGAGGTTGAGGGCTCGGGCGTGTTCCCCTCGAACGACAGCCTGTGCAACAATCCGTTGAACTGGGACATTCACTACAAGTATGCCAATGGCGTGCAACTGCATTTCACAAGTGATGGCGGCCCCAACATGCACGGCGCACGGTTCGAGGGCGACAAGGGATGGGTGCACGTCGATCGTGAGAAGATCATCGCCGAACCCATGCGCATCCTCGACGAGAAGATCGGTCCGGGCGAGATTCACCTGCACGCGAGCAGGCATCAGCAGAGAGACTTCATAGAGGCGGTCAGGACGCGCGGTGCCACGGTGAGCAACATTGACGCATCCGTGCGCTCGGATATCGTCTGTCACCTGGGTTACATCGCCGTGTGCCTGGGCCGCAAGCTCAAGTGGAATCCGCACAAGGAGGAATTCATCAAGGACGCGGAGGCCAATGCACGAATGATCCGGGCCATGCGCGAACCGTGGAGAGTGTGAAGGTTCGGGATGCGGGCGTGCTGAGTATCAGGCAACTCGGATGGAGTTGATCTCATGAAGATGTCATGTTTGGCGGGACTGACAGGGATTCTGGCGGCCGCGGGAGCCGGGCAGGTGGCTGCGTCACAAGCACGCGTGGTCATTCTGAGCGGGCAGACGGTGCACGATGTGGCGGAGACCACGCCCTTTCTCAAGCAGATGTACGACGGATGCAAGAAGTTCAAGGTCGTGGCCGTCGTTGATGACGTGAGCAAGGTCAAGGCGGACACGTTCGCCAAGTGCGATGTGATCGTCAGCAACTGGACGTGCTTCCCGACCATGACCGGCGGCCCCTGGACGGCGGAGGGCAAGAAGGCACTGGAGGACGCGATCCGCAGCGGCAAGGGCATGGTGCAGTTCCATGCGGCGACCGCGGCGTGCAATGACTGGCCGGCGTTCCAGCAGATCTCCGGCCTGAGTTGGAAGGCGGACCACAGCAGCCACACGTCGTATCACACGCTCAAAGTGAGCGTTTCCGATGCGTCGCACCCCATCACGCGCGGCTTGCCGGACTTCTGGATCAAGGATGAACTGTACCAAAAGCTGTTCAAGTTCACGCCCAGCGACTTCAAAGTGTACATGCAGTCGTTCTCGGAACAGCAGTTTGGCGGCACGGGTGCGTGGGAGCCGGTGCTGATCACGACGCAACTGGGCAAGGGACGCGGCGTGTATTTCGTGCTCGGCCACGACCTGCAGACGATGAAGAACATCGCGTGGCAGACGATCATGCTGCGGGCGACGGAGTGGGCGGGCAAGGGGCACGTGACCATTTCGATTCCCGAGGGTTGGCCGACCTCCTCGTCGATGGCGGAGGCAGTGGGCATAGATGTGGACGCTGCGCTGAAGGCGGCGGCGGAATATCGCTTCGGAGATGCATACCAGCCGCGGTTTGCGGTCGAGCAACTGGTGAATGCTTCTACGAGCGACACCGGCAAGCATGCGGCGGCGGGACGGGCGAGCCTGGCGGTTAAGCTTGCGGCCATGATTCCACAGTGCAAAACGACCGAAGGCGAGAGCTTCTTCTGCAAGCAACTGGCCATGATCGGTGGACCAGAGCAGGTGCCGGCGGTGGTGCCGCTTTTGGCCGATGCGAAGACGGCTATGATGGCGAGGTTCGCGTTGGAGCGGATCGGCGGACCGGCGGCGACCAAGGCGTTGCGTGAGGCGGCCAAGAATCTCCAGGGCGGGCTCAGATTAGGGGCGGTGAACTCGTTGGGCGTGCTGGCGGATGCCGAAGCCGTGCCTCTGCTGGAGCCGATGTTGAAAGATGCGGATGCGGAGTTGGCTTCGGCGGCTTCGGCGGCATTGGGCAAGATCGGCACCGCCCAGGCGGCACAGGTGCTGCGGGCGGCTCGCACGGCTGCGGGGGAAGCGTTGAAGCCAACGATTACCGACGCGTGCTTCACCTGTGCGGAAAGGCTGCTCGCGGCCAAGGACAAGGAGTCAGCGGGAGAAATCTATTGTTTGCTGTACGGGCCGGCCGAACCGGCGCTGGTGCGTGCCGCGGCGCTGCATGGACTTGTCGAGGTGCAACCGCATCAGCAGACCATGCTGATCAAGGAGGCCTTGGACAGCAAATTGCCACAGTTGCAGCAGATGGCCGCCTACGTCGTGCGCACGATGCCCAGCGCGGGCGATACGCGAGCGATTGCGGAGTACGCGGTACGGCTCAAGCCTGCGGTGCAGTTGATGATGATTCCGGCCCTGGGCGAACGCGGCAACAAAGGGGCGATAAACTCGCTGCAGAGAGCCGCCACCGATGACAATGAGCAAGTGCGGGCGGCGGCGAAGGCGGCACTGAAGCAACTCGGCGTGGACCTGGGCGGCGGTGAGGCCAAGTGACTGTAAGCCCCTCCGGCCGAGATTGGACGCCCGTAGTCCGCTGGTGCAGGAATCCCTTCCTGCACCCCACTCTTGCGGGAATCCGTTCCCGTGATTTGTCTCCCAGGTTGTCGCCGGAAGGGATTCCGGCCAAGAAGACGTGCGGGAATGGATTCCCGCACGAGCGGTCCTTTCACCCACGAGCGGTCCTTTCACCCACGAGCGGTCCTTTCGCGCACGAGCGGTCCCTTCCCGCACGAGCGGTCCCTTCCCACACGAGCGGTCAGCTTAGGCTTTCGACTTGACGACTGCCCGCGGTATAATTTCATTGCGATGCCAAAAACAGATCTGGAAACACGTTTTCTACGGGCTGTGACAGATTATCGGCCTTTCGGACTGGGGGCTTCCGGGGACTCCGGATCGCCGCTGCCGGAACCTGCAACGGTAGTGCTGGCTGTTTCGGGCGGAGTCGATTCAATGGTCATGCTGAACCTCTTCAGCAGGTTCAATGTGGCCAAGGGCTGGGGGCTGCAGCTTCACGTCGCGCACCTCAATCATCAGCTTCGGCAGGCCGAGAGCGACGCCGACGCCGAGTTCGTGGCCGCCCAGGCGAAGGAATTGCGTCTGCCCTGCACGGTGGAGTCGGCGGACGTGGCGGCAGTCGCCAAGCAACGCGGGGTGTCGATCGAACTGGCGGCCCGACAGTGCCGATACGAGTTCTTCGAGCGGCTGTGTCTGCGGTTGAAGGCACGCACGGTGGTCCTGGCCCATCATGCGGACGACAACGTAGAGACGGTGCTGCATCGCCTCCTGCGGGGCACGGGCATTCGCGGCCTGGGCGGGATTCGGCCGGTGCGGGCCATTCACGAGGGCAGCGAGATCGAACTGTTTCGGCCGATGCTGTCCATTCGCCGGGCGGAGATCGCTGAGTACGCAGAAAAGCAGAACGTCCCCTTTAGGGCGGATGCGACCAACGAGGATTCGACCTACTCGCGGAATCGCATTCGTCACGAGTTGCTGCCGTTGCTGAGGCAGCGGTTCAATCCACAGGTGGACGACGCACTGGGGCGGCTGTCGGAGCAGGCACGCGGGCTGGAGGCGTACCTGCGCGAAACGTGCACGCGCATGCTCGAATCGATCGTCGTCGAGCATTACGACCGGCGGCTGGTACTGCACGCGCCAGCACTGGCGCGAAGGCCGCGCGTGATCCAGACGCAGCTCATTCGCGAAGTGATTGTGCACCTGGGCGTGGGCGAGGGAGACATCACCTTCGGGCATCTCAACGCGGTGGTCGGTTTGCTGGCCAGCGGCGAGGGCACCAAGGA
>JBJKSL010000445.1:0-5423 GCA_046704145.1 Phycisphaerae bacterium | reverse complement strand
CGGAAACCTGTTGGACGGCACTGACCTCTTCCATGGCAATCCCCGCGAACGACAGCATACTGACCTAAGCTGGAAGATGCGTGGCGCGGATCTTATCCGCTCATGAAGCTCGTCGCAAGCAGGCCGGGCGTATAATTGGCCCGAGGGACATAACGCATAGTCATGGCAACCGCTCGTGCGGAAATCATTTCCGTGAGAGGAATCGCGGGAAGGGATTCCCGCACCAGCGTAGACCGCACCAGCGTCGACCGTACCAGCGTCGAGCGGGTACGCGGAGGGATTCCCGCACCAGAGTCTAGTGGACGCGGGGAGGGATTGCCGCAGCAGCGTCGAGTATCACAGCTTCTACCCGTGTCGGCCGGCGGTTTCGATTTGCAGTGGATCGGGGATGCTGGCTCGCAGGAAGCCTGCGGTTCGCGTCGTGCAGCCCAGGCACTTGCCGCAGGGTTCGTCGTTGTTGCGGTAACAGCTCCAGGTCTTCTCGAAGGGCACCTTGCATCGCCGGCCGAGGTGCACGACCTCCTGCCGCGTCAGCTCCATCAGCGGGGCTTCGACCAGCAGATCGCGCCCGTGCGGCTTGCCGTATTCGAGCATGAGGTTGAATGTCTGCAGGAAGTCCCGGCGATAATCCGGATACATCTGTGAGATCGGCGGGCCCGGCACGTTGAAGTCTTCGCTGATGCCCACGATGACGCGCGTTGCCCCGATGCCGCCGGCCCAGGCTGCGGCGATGCTCAGCATGGTGGGCATGAGCCCCAGCGCGAACATCGACGGCACGTGACCGCCCAGTGTGGACATGTCCTCCATGGCCAGCTTGCGGTTGGCCCGCGAATTACCTCCGAACTGGGCGAACCAGTTGGCTTCGACCACCAGCTTGCGTTCAGTCCGCAAATGTGCCGCCAGCAGATCGAAGCAGGTCAGTTCGCGTTCTGCGGCGCGATGGCCCCAGGCTACGTGCAGCAGGTGAACCTCGTACTGCTCGCGGGACACCAATGCGGCCACCGCACTGTTGAGCCCGCCGCAGGCCAGCACTATCGCTTTTTCCATGAGACAAGACTCCAACCCCAACCGGGCGCACACAGCCCGCCGACACACGCTTACGCATCGGTTTTATCGGCAATTGAACCGGGCTACATGAGCTAGGGTCGGTGCGGGGTACGTGCGGCTCTGAGACCGAGCTCAATCCCTCCCCTCTCCCGGCTTTGCCGGGACAGGGGAGGGCTTGAGTTGCGGATGGCGACGGTATTTTCGACCAGCCCTATAAGGGCTGGCCTAGTAGCCCGCCTGCGGCGGGAAACGCCGCTGAAGCGGCGTACGTGTCTGAACGCCACATACGTACGAAGCCGCGCAGCTGTCTGAACCGCTAGGGCATTTGCCCTTTTGTTGTAGCGGCAGACTGCAGCTTTTTTCGCCGTTTTGGGCTGTTCCAGACGCACGAAGCGGCGTACATGCCTGAACCTCGAAACACGTATGGTGAGGGACTCACCGCCCTTGAGAGGATGGATCTTGTTCCGCACTCACGGCGAAGTCGCCTTTTCCCGGAACCATCACGCCCAGGCGTGCGAGGTCTTTTCGCAGATCGATCTGGCGGTGCACGGGCGGCAGGTCGCCGGCCATGGTCACTGCGAAGCCGTCGGAGCTTTGTTTGCGCAGGTTGCCGTGGATGCCGCGCATGGTGATGTTCGCGTTCATGGTGGAGTCGCCGCTGTAATATCCGTCAGCCTCGGAGAGGTAGACCTGCGGCGTGCGTTTGACGAGGCCGTGAAAACTTCGCCAAAGCCGGGCTACGGCATCGGGATAGGTGGCGTTCACGGTGGCTTCGAAGAGTACGCGGTCTTGCACGAAGCCTTCCGGCGAGACTTGGCCCTGGTCGGCCAGTCGCTGCAGGATGGGCAGGATCTCAAGCGGGTCGCCGCGTTCGGGTTTGTAGGAGAAGGCGTCGCCCTTCCGGTGAATTCGAGCGATGCCGTCTGCTCGCCGGACGACCACGGTGTCGCCGTCCATGTATGCGCTCAGCTCGATGCCGGCGATCTGGAGGGCGTCGCGTGCCACGTCGGCGGGGGCGTGGGTGTAGACCGATGCAACGCTGACCAGGCCGAATTCCGGCACGACTACGGACTCCTTGCCGCAAAGCATGATGCCGGAAGGATGGCCGAGGCGTGGGAACTCCTCACGCAGCAGGATGCGACGTCCGCCCTGGGGAAAGAAGGCCAGGCCGTGATCGGAAAGCATGGTGATGCGGGCTCGGCCGCGGGTCTTGAAGATAAGGTACCTGGTGAGTTGGTCGACATCGGTGAGAGCTCGCTCCATGCCCTCGCGGTCGTATCTGGCTCCTACGCAGGAGGTGCAGAGAGAGTAGCACACCGTCATGGGTCGCCGGCTGTTGAGAAAGACATTCTCGAACATGCGCAGGTCGTTGCCGAGCCATGGATAGGGCTTGAGGTAGGCCTCGGGGTTCAGGGCAAAGGGCAGGTACCTCTTGACGTAATGCATCCAACCAGCGTCGCCGCCGACCGCGTAGACGCCGTAGCCATAGGTCAGGATGAAGCCGTTATAGCTTTGGGCCTGCGGTGCGGTCATGGGCGAACAGTTGAAGAACTCGGCGAAACTGAGGTCGGTTAGGGCCGGAAAAGGCGCGATGGTCCTGGTGGGTTCTGGGAACAGGCGAAACAGGCCTTTCTTCCAGAACTCGTCGGCCAGTTGATAGGGAACACTGTCCAGCAGCAGTACCAGGTCGCGGCGTTCGGCCGGCGGGATTTCGTCAAGCTTGATAACCTGGCGCTGGCAGCCATTGCCTTCGAGGTAGCCGATGGCGACTATTCGTCCCTGGGGTGAAAGCTGCTCGTAGTAGTCGCCCCGCCCGGGCGTGGTGGTGGCGTACCAGCGTTGGATGCTGCCATCAGTGAGTCGCTGAATCTCCAGGGGTTCTCGCGGAAGCAGCAGCGGGCCTGGTCCTGCGCATCCGGTAGGGCATCCAAGGATCAGCATGCCGAGGATGAGAAGCGGCGGTCCAGATTGAGAAGGAATGGAGCGCACGCTAGGAGTATAGAAGCGTGCAGCAATGAGACCGCTGGGACAGGCAGAATCCCGATAGACTCAATTTCGCTTGGCGGTGATCTGCATGATGTCGTGTGTGTTGAGGGTGAAGCCCCAAGTGGGCGGGAGGTGCGACGCAATCCGCCGGTAAAGCGAAGGAGAGCGAAACTGCAGTGCCAGCAGTGAGTAGAGAATCTGTCGAAAACTGCGGGCCACGCCGACCGAGCGGACGTCCACGGTGATGAAGCCGTGACGAGACAGCAGGCGGGTAAGGCTGTGGCGATCGAAGTAGTGCAGGTGCGTCGGCGGATGGATCATGCGCCATTTGCGGCCGCGAATTCGGGCGAGCAGGCTGCCGATGTCGCCCGTAGTGATGTGCAGCATCGCCCCGGGGTTGCTGAGGGCCGCCACGCGTTCGATGAAGAGGTCCGGGCGATCGAGGTGCTCGATGACGTCCCACATGACGGTCACGTCTACGCGGCCGCCGATGTTCTGTTCGGATGCCTGCAAGAAGTCATCGGTGCGAAGGTCAAGTCCGAACTGTTGGCGGCCATGTGCGACGGCCTCGGCGTTGACCTCGAAGCCGACCACGTCGAAGTACTGCCGTGCGAGGTCGAGGAAGAAGCCGTAAGCGGCCCCGATCTCCAGCAGGCGTCCGCGGGAGGTGTACTTGCGGACCTGGGCGAGACGCTGGCGAAAGTTTTTCTTGAAGAAGTCCTCGTCGGCGCGGTAGTCGAGGTACTCCTCGCCTTTGAAGTAGTCGCCGTCGTACAGGGCGCGGTAGTCCACCTGGCCGTCGGTGCGAGTGGTGACGAAGCCGCAGGAGGCGCACTGCTGAAGTATGTCGAGGTGCGGGCTGAACTCCGCCCCGCCGCAAACCAGGCAGACGGGTTGGATGGTGTCCAGCCTGGGGACATTGTGGGTTGCGGATGTCGGATTCTGGATTTCAGAGGGGGCGCACATGATGGTTCGCAATCCCGCAATCTATACCCATGCGGGTATTATTATGCGCGGCGGTCGAAGCACAACTTACTATCCACAGGTGTCTTGGCCGCGGAACGGATATTCAAAACGTACTCGGCAACAGAGTTGGGACTTCAGATGCAGATTTGAGATCGAACCTCCTCCTAGCCCACTTCCCGCTTTTGGAACAGTGCGATACCCAGCAGCAGCCACGCGGCGACGATGAGCATGGCATACAAGCAGGTGATGCCGACGTAGCCGAAGGTAATGTGGTTGTCCTGGGTCAGGGCGTCCGTCACCCAGAGGAAGGCCAGGTTCGGCGAGAGCCAGTAGCCGATCTTGGCCAGAAGATTCGTATCGCGGTATTGGCCGAAGAGGGTATCTGAAACAAGTCCGATAAGTAATACAGCCATACAGATGGTCAGAGTCATGACCTGGCCGAGGCGCGTGGAGACGGCCACGGCCACGGCGGTAAGTATTAAGATCATGGCAAAGACCAGCACTGCCGCCCCAATGAGTTGTCCGTCCATGAAGTCCTGGCCGAAGGGCTGGATCTGCCACTTGGGTCCGATGAGGGCGACCAGGGCGAGGGCGATGCTCATCAGCGGCAGTGCCAGTGCTACGGCTGTTGACGCGAACTGCATGTCATACAAGTAGTTACAGAAAGCCGCCAGTAATATGGCCCCGAAGAAAGCGGATGCTCCGAAGATGATCACGGGCAGGTCGAAGTCCTGACTGGTGCGTTCCAGGACCTTGTGCCGCATGGTCAACAGGAACACGATGCCCAGCAGATAGAAGGCGACGGCCAGGGCTCCGGCCAATCCTGTAAACTTCGCGGAAAGGAATAATGGTCGGCTCACGGGCTTGCTGATGACGGTCAGAACTGTCTTGTTTTCGATTTCCCGGGCCAGAATTCCCGCCGAACTGAACGCTGCCAAAAACAATCCGGACAGCAGCAACGTAGAAAGTCCGAGATCCTTCAGCAGCTTGTTGTCGTCGCTGAGCGTGTACCCGGTAATGCCGACGTTCAGGACGAGCAACCCGGCAGTCACGAGCAGGAGGACGCCGTAGATCGGCTGGCGGATGGTTTCCGTAAAGCTGTTGGTAACAATGCCCCAGAATCTGGAAAACATGAACAATGACTCGCGAAAAGGTCCGCCGTGGGCGGGACTGAACCCTGAGAATCTGACCGCCGGGCTCCGTGAGCCCGATGCGTTGCCTGGCGCGGTGCTTGGCAGCCAAGCGGCCTTATTGTAGAGTACGGTGCTTTGTCGTCCATAGGTCGGACGGAAAACCGGGTTTCCGCACCTGAGTGGCTCATCGGCGCGATGGTGAGTCTTGCCTCCGAACCTTGTGCCCAAGCGGGTACGGTCGTGCGGGGTCAAGAGGGTAGGCGTCGCCTTCGGCTGCCTGAGTCGCCTACA
>JBJKSL010000444.1:0-3942 GCA_046704145.1 Phycisphaerae bacterium | reverse complement strand
TGCTCGTCGAGAAACCCCGCAAAGGCCTCCGCCGCCGTCCGATTCGGATCGCCCACCAGCGCGCACCCTCCCGTCGCCAGCCCCGACCCGATCCACCGCGCCAACGGCTCCGAAAGCCGCCGCTCGTACAGCAGGTCCGACGCCAGAATACAATCGAACTGACTGCTCGCGGGGCCGGCCACAAAATCGACCAGTGCCGCCGCCGCCAGCGACACGCCGTTGTTCGCCGCGTTCAACTCGGCAAAGGCCAGCGCATCCTCGTCGTAATCACTCGCCGTCACCCGCCAGCCGACCATCGCTGCCGCCACGCTCACCAGCCCAACGCCACAGCCCAGTTCAATCGCCGTCCGCCCCTCACCCCGCTCGCCTGACAGCAGATATTCCGCGAGCAGCACGCTCGCCGGCCAAGGCTGTGCCCAGTAAGGCAAGTACTCGTTCTTCGCAAACCGCTCGTGCGTCGACGGCAGATCCAGCAGCGAGTCAACATCCTCCGGCCAGCTCAGCCGTACGGATACTCCACCCAACCGCCAGTTCTCGCACCGCGTCGGATACCCTCTGAAAACCAACCCTGCTTCAGGTTCGCTCATAAGCTTCGCCGTCCTTATGTACAGCCCGCAGCGCTCCCGCCCACTTCAATTCTACATTCTACACTCAACATTCAACATTCCGCCTCAGCCCTTACGCACAAAGGCCACACATGAACTAGCCGATACAGTACAGATGCAGGCGATTCTCGAACCACCTGTGAACCCGGAACCGGCCTCCAAGTCCTCGCGGCGCTCTTGGGGAGGCCTGACCGACGAGCAGACTCTGGTCGGATTGCTCGTGGTCGGCCTCTTCGCCTGCGGAGCGATGGCTGTTTGGCAGGACGACTCGTTTTGGCAACTGCGCTGCGGACAGGCCATCTGGCAAGCCGGTTCCGTGCCCAAGACCGACATCTTGAGCTTCGCCCTCCCTGCTGCAACCTACTGGCCCAATCACGAGTGGCTCTCCCAGGTGCTGTTGTACGGCCTGTACCAATGCGGCGGGTTCGCCCTGGCCAGCCTGGCGGTTGGCGCTGTGCTGGCAGCCACGGGAGCGCTGCTGCTGGGGGCCATGCGCTGCCCGATGGAGCGGAGATTCGCGATTCTGCTGATCGCGTTGCCTTGGATCGTCGCCGCCCTGTCCGTGCGTCCACAAGTGCTAACCCTGCTGGCGATGGCGGCCACGCTGCTGCTGCTCGTGAGAGGCGTATTTTGGGCACTTCCGCTAGTATTCTTGTTATGGGCCAACATGCATGGCGGCGTAGTGCTCGGCGGCCTGCTCATGTGCGGTTGGTGCGCAGCCACCCTGCTGTTCGGCGATAGACGATCGCTGATTCGCCTTGCGGTGGCCACCGCTGCTTGCGGCCTGGCGACACTGCTCACGCCGATGGGCCTGCACATCATTACGTTTCCCATCGAATCGGTTCACCGACTCAAGCAACTGCAACTCACCGAATGGCTGCCGCCGGGGTTCTCAGGCTGGCAGAACTGGTACTTCTGGGCGGCGCTCGCCGCAACCCTCGGCATTCTCTTGCTGAATTGGCGGCGACTGCACTCTCCGCTGCAACGCAAACTCGCCTTGGTCACTGCATTGTTCGCCGTGATGGCATGTATGAGTTCGCGGAACGTGCCCAACTTTCTTCTGGTCGCTGCCGTAGCCGTCAGCCATGCCCTCCCAATGCCGGAAACCGCGAGGACTCAAGCCCACCGCTCGCGACAGAATATGCTGGTCCTTGGCGTTTTCTGCATCGGGGCAATCGCAGGCATCGCGTGGGCATTTCGACTGCCGTGGTCGCGGCTAAACTGGCATCCGATCGGTCCACCCGCGCTGGCGGCGATGAAAGCCTGCCCGCAACCGATCTTCAACACCTACAACACCGGCGGCTACCTTATGTGGCACTTGCCGGAGCGAAAAGTCTTCTGCGACAGCAGGCAGGACCCCTATCCGATCGAGCTGCTGCGACAACTGGTCACCGCCCAGCGCACCGGCAAGTTCAGCGAGCTTCAGCAACAGTATCACTTCCGCTCAGCCATCATGGAACCGGATTGGCCGCTGGAACAACGCCTGATCGAGCAAGGCTGGCAGCGAACCTATCGCGACCGCGACTGGGTTGTGCTGGTCAAGCCACGATAGTCACATCCCGAGCTAAGTCATACCAAGCGGACGTAGAACTTGTGCCCGCCCCGGCGACCCAAGCATTGTTCGCACAAGGCTTATGCGCCATTCGCCGCGCACAAGAATACGTAAATGCGTATCAGTTCTTCCGCGAATCGAACCGCCCGCGGAAACAAGATCTATCCGCAGATGGAAGACAGGGCGTGCTCTGCAAGCCGTGTCTATCTGTGTCATCTGTGGGCAAGCTCTTCGCAGGCCAAAAAGTTTGTGACTCTCGCTGAAGCGCAACACTCAGAGCGATGGCTGTTGACTAACGGCGCTCTGACCCCATTCTTTCCCGCTATTCCTGTCGATGAATGCCGCCTTAGAAAATGAGTCGGTTTCTCAAATCCAATGGGAGCATATCGACCTTACCCGCAAACTGATGGTATTCCCACGACCGAAGAACGGGCGCATACGTCAGACCCCACTTGCCCCCCAAACAATTGCGGCATTGAAAGCATGGAAGCAAGCGACAACATCGACCCTGCCCAACGTTTTTGTCACCCCTCAGGGGGGCGAATGGTTGAATGGGACGGATTCACTCGGCAAGCATTTCAATCTACTAAAGGACAAGGTGAAACAGACCACCCAAGCGACCATACCCGCAACCTTCAAGGCAATCCGCAAAACCGCTTCATCTACGGTCATGGCAGCAACCAAGAACGAGCTTGCTGTCGATATGCTGTTGGGTCACGCTCCCGCGAAGTCCTGGCGGCATTACGTGGGGTTTGCTCCTGACTTCCTGCAAAAAGGGGTCAAGGCAATCGAGCGGCAGTATTTGGCGGTCGGGAAGAGTGGGGTCGGAGCGCATTTAGTCAATAGTGTCGTACGTGGAGCGGAAACATCACCTACACCTGGGACGGCGAAAACCGCCTCAAATCAGTCTTCAAGACCAGCCCGAGCAGTGCCAGCGACAAGAAGCTGGTCTTCGGCTACGATTACCAGGGCAGGCGGGTGCGTAAGCAGGTCTTCGCCTGGGACGCCGGGGCCAGCGCGTGGTCGGCTACGTGCGAGAAGGACACCCGCTTCGTCTACGACGGCTGGAACGTGGTCGAGGAGGTGGATGTGACCGTGCCGGCAACGCCCGTGCTGCAAGCGCAGTACACCTGGGGCCTCGAACACTCGCACACGCTGCAAGGCGCGGGCGGCATCGGCGGCCTTCTCGCGAAAGTTGATACCGCTGGCACTGCGACGACTTCCGACGACCGCAGCTACTGGTACACCTACGACGCCAACGGCAACGTCGGCCAACTTCTGCACTACGATGAGTCCGCCAGCACGGTCACTCTGGCCGCCGCCTACGACTACGATCCCTACGGCAACACCCTGGCCGCCACGGAGTCCGACAGCTCCGGCGCTGCCGCCGCCAACAAGTTCCGGTTCAGTACGAAGTACCTCGTCGATGAGCTTGCTGCTTCCGGTCAGGGCGGGGCGATGGGCGAATCCGGCTTCTATCACTACCCGTATCGCCCGCTGAGCACATCGCTTGGTAGGTGGATGAGCAGGGATCCGATCGAGGAGGCTGGAGGAATCGGGCTGTACAGCTGTGTGCGAAACGAACCAGTGTCCTTTGTAGACCCGACCGGCAACAACCCGCTCATATTTAGAATACTTGAACTCCTTGAGGAGAAAGCAGATCTTGTGGAGAAAATAACCGAGTGGGGACTGAAGGCCGCCCAGTGGGGCTGGCAGCTTGCGATCGAGTTAGCGAAGAGATGTCCAGACATGGCAGTCGTAGATAAACTGCGTCAGCTCATAGCC
>JBJKSL010000443.1:0-5761 GCA_046704145.1 Phycisphaerae bacterium | reverse complement strand
GGCCCAGCGCTCTTCGGGCGTGGTGATGGTTACGCCCAAGGAGATGCGCTGGCCGGCGAAGATGTCCAGGTCTCGCAGGACCAGCTTGCTCTTGGTCAGGACGTGGAGGCTGAAGCCGGCCTGCAGGAGAAGGCGGCAGCACTCGCGGGTGAGCCGGTAGTGTTCCTCGATGGGTTGCCAGCCGTCGCAGGGGCTGCAGGTGAAGACCGAGCCCGGTTCTAGTCGCCGGAGCTGGCGTTTGAGAGCCTCGACCGCGTTGATGCGTACGTCGACGAATCCGCCCCAGTCTTCCTCGTGTGGGTGGAAGCGCTGCATGAAGCGGGCGTAGCAGTAGCCGCAGCCGTGGGCACAGCCGACGTAGCAGTTGAACGAGTAATCGTCGATGCCGCACTTGTTGAGGAGGTTCTTGCAGCGGATCTCGCGGATAACCGGGCCGCCGCCGGGTAAGTGCGCGGGCGTCGGCGCGGGTTCGTGAGGATCAAACAGGAATTGGTCTTGATCTTTGGTCATTTGCCCGTGGAGATTCCGCCGCACACGCTGTTTTCCTCCCCGACAGGGCGGCTTTCGCCGCCCCTGTCGGGGAGGAAAAGAAAACACGATTGCACACCACCTATCCACGGATTCCGCTCCGGGCTTCGCCCCTCGCTTCATCCGTGGCTACTTTCAGCGGCCCCTCCGGGGCCGAGATCACGCGATCAAACACGAAACACTTGCAAAGCCCGCGGCTTGTCTGTACTACGCCATTTCTTAAACTCCATAGACGCCTGCAGACCGTTGTCGTCGTATTATGCTCTTACGCACGCGACCTGCTACAGGGACGACGAGCTATAAAACCGCCCATCCTTTATAATGGCGGAACACACTGTTCATTAGTATAAGTTATCCCAAAACCGCTCTCATACGCATTCGCGTACTTTTGCGCGCGGCGGGTGCCACGTAAGTCTATTCCGGACAGTGCTTGGGCCGCCGCGGCGGGCACGAGTTTCAAGTGTGATCGGTATCAGAGAGGGGGACAGTCCGATTTGGCGGCGAGTAGGCCGCAAATCGGGACAGTCCCCAGCGGTTTTGAGAGTGTAGTTCGGGAATCTGGCGAGGATGCACATGGCTGAGACAATCGGCAAGATTGAAGGCCTGCCGTCAGCATTGCGTGAGCCGGCGCAGCGGTACGCTGACCTGGTGCGTGCGATGGCGGGCGGCAATGCGACGGCGTTGGCGTTTTATGGAATGGCGGTGGCGGACGATGGTGTGCCGACGCGGCAGGCGGCGCGCAGCGTTCTCGTCGTGCAGCGAGTCGAACTGGATCTGCTGCGCAAGCTGGGCGACCAGGGGGCGCGACTCGGCAAAGCGGGCATCGCTGCACCACTGGTCATGACGCCGGAGTACATCGCCAATTCCTGCGATACGTTTCCGCTCGAGTTACTCGAGATCCAGCAGCACCACGTGATGATCTTCGGCGAGGATTGCTTTCGCGAGCTCACGTTTGCTGGCGAACATCTGCGGATGCAGTGCGAGCGAGAGCTCAAGGCGGCGCTGATGGGTATGCACCAGGGCTTGCTGCGAGCCGCCGGGCGCGACCGGTGGTTGCATCCGTTGACGCTGGATGCGGCGGAGGGCCTGCTGCGGGTGCTGCGGGGGATTTTGTGGCTGCGCGGCATTCGCGAGGCTCGGCGGTCGGCGGATACGGTCCGCGAGGTCGAGAATGCGGTCGGCCGCAAGCTGCCGGGCATCAATGCGGCGCTCGACGTGTCGCAAACGCACGGCTGGGATACATTTCGGCTGCTGTACGATGATGTCGCGGCTTTGGGGAGCTTCGTCGATGAGTGGTAAGCGACGAATGCTCACAGGTGTGCGTGCGGCCCTGCTGCTGGTGCTGGTGGCAGTGCCGTCGGCGGCGTGGGCGGCAGTCACGGTCAGCGATCCGGGTACTTACGTGGTCGATCGCGCAGGCGTGCTGGATGCGGCCACGCGGCAGAAGGTGGAGGGCTTCCTCGCGCAACTGGAACGAGCGACGACGGCCCAGGTCAAAGTGTTGACTGTGCCGACCACGCAAGGGGAGGATATCTTCGGATTCGCTCAGCGGCATGCAGAGCTGTGGAAGCTCGGCCAGAAGGGCAAGGACAACGGTGCACTGATTGTCCTGGCGGTTCAGGATCGCAAGGTTCGCATCCAGACCGGCTACGGGTTGGAAGCGGTGTTGCCGGATTCCTGGTGCGGGTCTCTCAGCCGACAGATAGCGCAGGGGTATTTCAAGAAGGGCCAGTACGCACAAGGGCTGAACCAGATGGCGATTGCGGTGGCCAGTCGCGTGGCGGAGGCGTCGCACGCGAAGTTGAGCGGCATGCCGCAGCCGTTACGAGTGAAGAGTCATGGTGGTTCGGGGGGCCTGCCCTGTTTCGTGCTCTTCTTCGTGGCGATGATTGTGTTCGTCAGTCTGCAGAATAGGGCCAGCCGCTACCGTAGCGGTGATGGCTGGATATGGTGGTTGCTGTGGATGATGATGGTGAACTCTCGGCGATCCGGGTGGAATAGTGGAAGTGGAACGGGTCGCGGCTGGGGAGACGGATTTGGGGGCGGCTTCGGCGGCGGGTTTGGCGGCGGAAGCTTCGGTGGCGGCGGCGGTTTCGGCGGAGGTGGCGGCGGCGCGAGCTGGTAGACCATCTTCAAAGTGGCGCAATCTGAAATCAGACCGGCTGGAAGCCGGACCCACACGGCCAATCTAGTTGGAGCACAGGAACAGTCATGAAACGCGTATTGATAGTCCTGGTCGGCATAATCGGGTTGCTGCTTGTTGGGGTGTTGGTGGCCGGCGGCTGCGTGTACAGCGGCTACAAGCAGGCGGTCAACATGGATGAGCAGATCAAGCTGCAGTGGGCCCAGGTGGAGAACCAACTCCAGCGACGGTACGACCTGATTCCGAACGTGGTGGAGACGGTCAAAGGAGTGGCCGGCCAGGAGCAGCAAGTATTCCTGGGCATTGCACAGGCGCGCAAGGCCTACTTCCAGGCGGATAGCGTGGCTGGCAAGGCGAAAGCGGCCACCGGTCTGGAGTCGGCGTTGTCCAGGCTGCTCATGCTGCAGGAGAACTATCCGCAGTTGCGGTCCAGCGAAGCCTTCATGAAGCTGCAGGATCAGCTGGAGGGCACTGAAAACCGATTGGCGGTCGAGCGGAAGCGATACAACGAGGACGTGAAGCAGTTGAACACGTTCATTCGCGAGCCGTTGGGGCACATCTACGCCGGGCTGGCGGGCGTGCAGTCGGCTGAATACTTTGAGATCGCACCAGAGGCGAGGGCCTTGCCGAAGGTTGATTTCTCGGCGTCCAAGCCTGCGGAAACATCAGTGGCCAACTGACGACGTTGTCTCTATGGCAGAGATGTCCACCGGGATTTTCTGGTCGACTGTGACCTGCGCTTGAGCCATTACTGCTGTAGCGAGTACGCATTGCTCGTGGTATTCGGTCGAGCAGGCTTGTTGCTGATGCTCGTGTAGCTGGCGGATGGCGTCTGGCGGATCCATCACGCGGAAATAGTCGCGGTCGGACCAGAGGTGCCAGCGTGTCAGCGTCTCGATTGCAACTTCCACATCCAAGTTGACGTTAAGCCCGAAGCGTTCGGCCAGGTAGGCTTCAACTCGGTCGCGCAGCTCCGCGGTTGAACGGATCGCCCCGCCGCTAGCATGACAGACGCAGTAGGCGAGGATGGCCTCTTTGGTTTCCTCCTGGGCGATCATGGAGCTGAGCGTGTGAATGACGCCGGCGTTGTGGTCGAGGCTCTGGTAGTACAGATGTCGCGTGCGGATTGAATCGCGCATGGTGCGGGCGGATTTGTAGCCGGTAATCACCCGCCAGGTAAGCATGCCCGCTCCGAACAGGACGACCCACAGCAGCTTGCTCCAGTAGACGATGTTCCCGATGAACTGAAATATCTTCATGCCGGTGGAGCCGGCCACGCCCGCCCCGCCGCCGAACAGCTTGATGCGGTCGAGCCAAGTCATCTGTACCTGGGCGTGTGGCAACAGAGCTTCCAGATCGGTTATGGGGATCTCTTTGAACAGCTTCAGGTTCACGTAGGACTGGTCGCGCAGTTGGGCCACGATGACCACTCGGCGATACACGGTGAGTTCTTGTGGGCGGCCTCGTCGTGGATGACGCCAGCAGCGCGCTGCGCGGGTGGTTCTGGTCTGGCCGCGCACCCAGACCTGTAACCGTGCCACCTGGTCGGGGTTCAGACGTACGCGCAGTCCAAAGCTGTTGGCAACGTTGATGGCTTCCTGAATCTGCGATTCGGAGAGTTGAATGAAGTTCGCTTTGGCCAGGAGGTATTCGAGCCGGGCGTACAGTTCGTGATAGGCGCAGGGCGTGCGGGCGTCGCTGATGCCGTTCTGGGCGATGGTGTCGCGGTCGGGACTGAAGTTGTCGTAGCGGTCGGCCAAGCTGCGTTCGTAGGCGGTGACTTCATCATCGACCATCTCCGTCATGGCGTTGCAGACGTTCAGCATGGCCTCGGGCGTGGTGGCGAAGCGTGCTGCGTCGGTGGTCAGGACGCTGGCGAGGTCGCAGGAGCGCACGGCGATGAAGCGATCGTCGGGGCGATGGCACTCGATGCTCGCGGTCGGGTCGTGCGCGAGAACAGCGTGCGGACTGAGCATGTGGCGTATGTTGCGCATTCGCGTCCTTGTATGTGTGCCGCCGCTCCGAGCGCGGCTTCAAAACGGAATCAGCATGATACGCCCCGCTGGGAGTTGACTCCAGCAGAATCGTGTCTGCGCTCATGCGTAGGCGGGGGCGAGGTGGCCGCGGAGGGCGACGGAGAAGTTGGCTCCCTCCCAGTGGCTGGCGACGGGCCAATAGAATGTGAAGCAGATTTCGGGCGAATCGCGGAAGGGTGCGGTTTGGAGGTCCGCCCAGTGGAGGCCCAGGCCGCTGTCGGTGGTCTCGAGTTCGTGCACGGTGTTCCAGTGGTCCGGCGACCAGCGGATGACGGCGGGGGCGAGAGTTTCAATTCGGAGGACTCGGCCGGCGTCGATTTCGGGTCTTTGACGATCGAACCGCCACGTTCGCCGATCGGAATGGGTGTGCTGTTCGAGGTAGCGGTGGACGGGCTGGGGCGGCCGGTCGAAGACGGCGTTGTCGCGCAGGCTGCGGCAGAGGATGACGTATTCAGCATGTGCCCAGACCAGAGGCATGGCCGATCCGGTCGGGCGCCCGCGGAACAAGTAATGTTGAGGTATGTCGTCGCTGTCCCAGACCTGTTCGGGGATCATGCCGCAGGTGTTGGCGAATCCTTCAATGGTTCTGAGCAGGTCAGCGGCTCGGTCGCGACGGCCGGCGAGCAATTCGTAGTGCGCGCGTTCGCCGGTGAGCAGCGGCCAGGCACGGCCGATGCCGCTGCGGTCGAAGGGAGCGCCGTCTTTGTGTTCGCCGTAGCCATCGTGGGAATAGCGTCGCCATGCGGGGCCGAAGGGGGTGTCGACCTTCAGCAGTGCATCTACGACCTTGATGGAGTTCTTGATACGCGGGTCTTCCGGGGCTCGCAGGCCGTAGCGGACAAGGGCCAGCATATCGGGGCTGACCATTTCGTTGGCCGGTACGCCTTCGGTGCCCTCGTCGGCACGGCTCTTGACGGCGATCTTGTGGGTGAGATCTGCGAAGCCGGATTGATCGCTGGGCGGTGCGATGCGGACGTAGTAGCCGTCGACGTTCATTGATTGGGCAAGATCGGTGCCGGTGGCGTAGTTCCACTCGTCGATGCTGTCGTTCCAC
>JBJKSL010000442.1:0-14837 GCA_046704145.1 Phycisphaerae bacterium | reverse complement strand
AATGCCAGTAAAGCGCCTCGCGGCCGAGCTCGCCCTTCCCACCTGACCTCAACAACCGCAGATAGCTGACGCCGTCCAGCGGATAGCCCCGCGGCGGTGTCGCGCCCGCTGCTTTGAGCAGCGTGGGATAAAGGTCGACACTGTTGATGGGTTCGCCACACGAAGTGCCGGCGGGGATCACACCCTTCCAGGAGAATATATACGGCACTCGCACGCCGCCCTCGTAGAGCATGCCTTTGCCGCCACGAAGCGGAGCATTGTCGGTGACCCCGCCGGCATGAGTCAGGCCTTCACGTTGGTAGCCGCCTACACCACCGTTGTCGCTGGAGAAGATGACCAGCGTGTTGTCGGTCAGCTTGAGCTCGTCCAGCAAAGCCATGATCCGCCCGACGCTCTCGTCAACGCTCGCGATCATACCCGCATAGACCGGATTGTTATGCCCGCCGACGGCCGGCTTGTCTTTGAAATGGCGGATCCAGTTCTCCTTCGATTGATAAGGACTGTGCACCCCGAAGTGCGGCAGATAAAGGAAGAACGGCTGCTCGCGATGGCGGCGGATGAAATCAACCGCCTTGTCGGTGAGGAAATCTGCCAGGTAGGTGCCGGGCGGGTAGGGCGTCTCAGGCTTGGTCTTGAAGTCGAAATGCACACCGGCAGAGGTGATGGCCTCGTCAAAGCCGCGATGGCTGGGATGATGCGCGTCGTCTTCCCCGAGATGCCACTTGCCGAACATGCCGGTCGCGTAGCCGGCGGACTTTAGAGCCTGGGCGATCGTGATCTTGTCCAGCGGCAGTGCGGTGACGTTGTCCACCGGTCGAAGAGGACGACTTCGCCAGTTGAAGCGGTCGATACTGCCGACCGTGTAGACGCCGGTGCGAGGGCAGTACTCGCCGCTCATGAGGGCCGCCCGCGTCGGCTGGCAGTTGGGGCCGCAGGTGTAACCGTCGCTGAAGCGGATGCCCTGCGCCGCGAGCCGGTCGATGTTGGGCGTCTCATAGTACTTGCTGCCGTAGCAGCCCACGTCGGTGTAGCCGAGGTCGTCGGCCAAAATAAACACGATATTGGGCTTTCCCGACCGATTGTCATCAGCCAAAGCCCCTCGCCCCAATGTGCCCATCACAACCAGGCCGCAAACGACCGCCGGCAGATAACGCATGTTCGAGTCTCCCTTGTGAATTGGGCCGCGTCAGCCCGAGAACTAACCCCTGGCAAAACGCATTGGCAGCGCCTTTATTGCAGGACGAGCCACGCGCATTACACCAGCCGGCCTCAACGCTGAGATGTAGCCCAGCCGCCCTCGGCTGGGGATTTCGGCTCCGCTTGTATTCTGCCGCCGTAAAGGTTAAGTAATCAACCAGAAACACATATGCGCGGGTGATTCTCTGGCAGTCGTCCCGCACGCAGGGGTGCATTGAAGGACATCAAACAAGACCGTGTGGGACCGGCTTCCAGCCGGTCTGATTTCAGGTCTTGCCAGACGCTCTAACAACGGAGAACTGCATGCGACAGCATTGCACAGGCCGCAGGTTCGCTTCCGTATCGCTCTGGATCGTGGTGGGCGCGATGACCGCCGGCAGCGTCGCTCTCTACGCCGCCCAGGACCCGCCATGGTCCAACGGCGTCGCTTGGCCGAGGCCCAAGGTTGTCGACCCCGGCCCGCCCGGTGGCCCACCATCGGACGCCATCGTGTTGTTCGACGGCAAGGACCTGGCCAAGTGGGACGGCGCCCAGAAGTGGAAGATCAAGGACGGCTACGCCATCTGCGGCGGCGAACTCTACACCAAGCAGGCCTTCGGCGACTGCCAACTGCACGTGGAGTGGTGTGTGCCCGCTGACGACAAGGGCCGCGGGCAGAACGCCGGCAACAGCGGCATCTTCATGATGGGCTACTACGAAATACAGGTGCTCGAGTCCCACGACAACGACACCTACTACGACGGACAGGCCGCAGCCATCTACAAACAACATCCACCCCTGGTCAACGCCTGCCGCAAGCGGGGCGAGTGGCAGACCTACGACATCATATGGCGGGCCCCACGCTTCGACGCCGCCGGCAAACTGCTCAAGCCGGCCTACGTGACCTTGCTCCAGAACGGCGTGCTCGTGCAGGACCACTTCGAGCTCCTCGGCCGCTCCAATTACCGCAAGCCGCCGTACTACGAGGCCCACCCAGCCAAGCTGCCCCTGCGAATCCAGTTTCATGGCCATCCCGTGCACTACCGTAACATCTGGATTCGCGAGATAGGCGATTCACGCGAGGACCTGCTGGCTCCGGTGCGTGCCCGCTTCGGGGCCGCCCACCCGACCAGCAGACCGAGCTGAGGCTCCGGCCGCGAAACGAGAGTTTGGCAATACCGCCCGGCTGCCAAAATCCACATTTCCACTTGACTCCGCATGGGCTGCGCGCATAGAAAATCACCGACGTGTCCTTGGCATGGCGCCAACTGGGAAAGGAGCAGCCAAACGTGGGTCATTCATACCGTCGCAGCAGTATCTCTATCCTGGCTATCATGGGCATAGCGGTCTTCGGATTTGCCGCTTCAGCGCAAGCCGTCGACCTAAGCGTCTCAGGCTCGGCCAATATCTACGGTGCCGGCCACACTACCGCACCTGCTCCCGCCGGTGGTGGAGCTGGCGTCCTGCCCCCAAGCTACTCATTCTCCAGTGCCAACGGCAGCGAAGTGCTGACCTTCTCCAGCATAACCGGCACAGTGAACGCCGATTGGACCAAGTTCGCCTCCAACGGGCCCGACGGCCGTGGAGACAGCTCAACCGACACCAGTGCCTACGGCGGCATTTCAGGCATCAAGCAGCTAAACGGCACCATGTTCCTCGTCGGCGTATTCCTCAGCAACGCCGAGCCTACCGATCCCGCCCCGGCTCAACTCGATTTCACGAACAGCATGAACGCCACCGACATCTACCCGCAACTCGCTCAAACCTTCTTCGTCGGCGACGGCTTGACCGGCCTCGGCACCGGCCAGATCCAGAAATTCCACCTGCCCGCAGGCGCAACCCGCCTCTTCCTCGGCTTCTCCGACGCCTGGGCGGGACAAGGCTTGCCCGGCTGGTACGATGACAACGCTGGCGTCTTGACCACCAGCTTCACCATTACTCCGGAGCCCTGCACGCTCATGCTCTTGGGCCTGGGGGCCGCGGCTCTTCGACGCCGGCGGCGCGTGGACTGAGAACCTGCATCTCCTGACAAGGAAGAACGGCCCGCAGACCATGCTCCGCCGTAGCGGCTTCGCGGAGGGCGAGGGCGGCTTCGCCGAGGTGAGTCACAGAGTTACACAGATTAGCAGTTCGTCTCTTTCTTTCTTATCCGTGTCCATCTGTGTCATCTGTGGGCTCTCTCTCTTCTGCCGACAAGCTGAAACCTCTCGCAGAGCACGGGTGCCCGATGCTGTGCGCTTCGTTAGGGGTGGAGGATACGCCCTTGCCGAGGCAAAAAGAAGCTAGCCACGAAAAACACAAGAAGACACAAAACAAGACCCACAGAAGTCTTTTTTCGTGTCTCTTCGTGCCTTTTTGTGGCAATCAGGTCGTTGTTTTTCGCCAGCGCGTTGGACCTATCCTTGTTTACACACTGGATCCAGCAGGGTTCCCATCCGTTAGAGCAGTTTAGGTTCCTGTGTAGCGTAAGAGCTGGCTGAACATCTCGAAATGCGGCCGCTTCACCACTGCAAAAAACGGCAAATGCCGTAGCTGTGCTGGAGCCCCGAACGTGTTCTTTGAATGAACACGCTCTTTCTCATCTCAAAAGCTAGCCATCCGCCGCACTCCTCATCTGCGTGAGTGCAAAAGTGATGAAACAAAGCCAACTCCGCCGCTTGCGGCTTCGCACCGCGCCAGCAAATACGAACCCAAACTCGGGGCATGCGCGAGTGACGTAAATACTTATGCGCAAACGAAGTACCGCCGGGTGCCCCATACCTTGCGCTTATTGTGTCTGGGGTGGGACCTTCCTCTTATCCGTGTCTATCGGTGCCATCCGTGGTTTCTCGCTCTTTTCTGCCAACAAGCCGAGATTTCTCGCAGAGGGCAGAACGAACAGAATAGTTCAACAAGACGATCACGGTCGATAGGGCACGGTGCCGTTGGCGTCGGTCTTGTAGCCCCACTTGGCAATGTATTCCGCGCCGGGCAGGAACTCATCCTTGCACCGCTTGAGCTGGCTCTGCAATTGCGAATCGAGTTGCGATTGGACGGCAGCGAAGTTCGGGTCGCCCGCCCGGTTGTGCTGCTGAAACGGATCCTCCTGGTTGTCGTACAGCAGCCACGGCCCCGCCAGCGAACGCACAAACGTGTATCGCTGCGTGCGGATGCCGCGGTACTCACGGCCGCCTTGTTTGCGGGTCCACTCGCCGAAGGGGCTGACGCAACTGATCAGGGCAGGGCGGTCGGCGTCGGGCTCGCGGCCGCGCAGCCATGCAGACCGGTCGGCCCCTTCCACCGTCGCCGGGATCGGCAGCCCGCACAAGCCCAGCAGCGTGGGCATGATCTCTGGCGAGTTCATCGGCGCCGTCAACCTACGTCCACGACCATTTAACCCCACAGGCCAGTGCACTAAGAACGGCACCCGAATGGATTCATCCCACGGCCGCTGCTTGCGATTCTGGCCGTGTGAGCCGAGCATGTCCCCGTGATCGGACGTGAACACCAGGATGGTGTTGTCTGCCAGCCCGCACTCGTCGAGCGTCTGAACGATCCTGCCCACGCATTCATCGATGGCCGCACAGTGCGCATAGTAGCCGGCCAGGTCCCGGCGGGCGGCCTCGCGTGCTCGCGGCGGGACGTTCGGCCGCAGTTGAATCTCCTCCGGCTTGAACAGCTTGCGAAATCGCTCGGGCGCGGTCTCGTACGGGTTGTGTGGCGGCCCCCAGGACACCAACAGCAGGAAGGGTTCGGCACGATGGGCACGGATGTACTCGCGGGCCGCCTCCGTCTGGGCCTCAGCGTCGTAACCTTTCCAGTACAGCCGCTCGTCGGTGTCCGCGTAATAGAGCGAGTGGTTATAACTGTGCGTGCATTCGAGGGCCCGCCAGAACTCGAACCCCTGCCGTCGCTCGGGCGGCGTGAAGCTCGATCGCCCGTGACCGTCCAGGTGCCACTTGCCGATGTAGCCGGTCTTGTACCCGCCGGCAGCGAAGGCCTGGGCCAGCGATACCGCATCGCGACTCAGCGGCACGTCATTGACGAACACGCCATTCGTGGTGGGGTATCGCCCGGTGATGAGGCTCGCACGGTAGGGCGAGCAGACCGGCGAAGTCGATACCGCCGTGGTCAGCATGGTGCTCTCGGCCGCCAGTCGATCGATGTTCGGCGTCCGTGCGTTCGGGTCGCCCGCACAGCCGAGAGCCTGCGCTCGCCACTGATCGGCAAACAGGTACACGACATTGGGCCGCGTTGCCGGCCGTTGCGAGGCAGGCCTCGTGCCCGGTTGCAATGACGCCGCCAGACAGCCGCCGGCCGCTATCATCACCACCAGGCACGGCCCCAGATAGCATCGAAAAGCCCGCTTAGGCATCACGCTTCTTCTACCACTTGCATCCCCAGCGCGTGGCCCAGTGCCTGCACCGGCTCTTTCAGGTCGCCGTACACCGTCACCCGATGCCAGCCCCACTGATCCCACTGGTTCAGCAGCTTGTCGATGTCGCCCTTGACCTCGGCAGCCACCTTGGTGCGGCAGGCCTTGTCCTCATCGACGTTGGCCATCGTCTTGCTCTGGTGCATGAGGATTTGTTTCTTCATTGGATCGAATTCGACCGACGTGACCTCATAGCCCAGCGGCATGAGCGACTGCACGGCCGCCCCCTTGCGGTCTTCCGAATGGCTGCGAATGCGGAACGGGTTAGACTTGCCGTTCGGACCGAAGACCTTGGTCGACGCCACGCAATGCGCGTAGATGATCTGATTCTTCGACGTGTCAATGACCGGATCCGAAATATATCCCGGCCGCCCCGACAGATACTGCATGGCCAGCATGCTGATGGTCGACTTCTGGTCGGCCTCGCACGCACCGATCAGACCGTCGTTGTTCAACTGCGTGAAGCCCAGGCACGGATACGCCTTGATGTGGTTGCCGTAAAAACCGCCGAGACAGTTGATGGTGATGGCCTGCGCGTTGTACTTCTTGAGCAGGGCCTTCTTGGCCAGATACATCTTGCCCGAGCGGACAATCTCATCCCGCTTCGGCTCGACGACCTTCTCCGCAGCCTTCATCCAGCGGTCGGCCCAACTGGCGGCCTCGGCCGCGTCGGCTTGCTCGTACTGCCCCTGTAGTTCCTCGAAGCCCATAGCGATGACCTTCGTGCCGAAGACATTCTCGATGCTCTTCGAGAACGGCCCGTTGCGTCGCCCGATCACCAGGATGGTCGATTCCTTCAGCCGCTTGAGCACCTCGCCCGGTTCAGCAGCGCTGACCTTGTCCTCCGTGCAAGGCAGGTCGCTCTGTCGCGGGAATCTGCTTCGCCGTACCTTGTCCGCCGCAGCCACGAAGTCGTCCAGACTCGTGCCCGGCTTGGCCAGCACTCCAAAGCATCGCGCCACGGCAGCAACATCCTCGAGCCTTGCCGAGGAGACGCTCACCGCCTTCTGCCCCGCTCGCCTGGCCGCAGCGGTGGCGATGAGAAACTCACCGGAGCCGCCGTAAAGATCGTCCACGAACACCGTCGGCTTGCCCGCCGCCCCGATGACCTGCGGCGCGCCCGTCCACAGGCCCAGCATGTAAACCAGGTAACCGTCGATGCCGCTGTCCTGCGCGAGCATCTTCTTGGCTTCGTCGACATTGTGGATAACGACCGGTGCGAATTCGATCGCCGGACATGCCGCTGTCAGTTGACCGGTCAGCTCCTTCATGCGTGCTTCGAAGTCGTAGCCGATGTTCGGCCAGATAGGCTTGTCCGAGGGAACGAACGTGTAGACCAACCGAACCTTGACCTTCTTGCCCGCATCCTTGGCCTCCGCCCTTCGTGGGCTGAGCATGCCCAGACCCGCCGTGCCCGCCACGCACGCCGTGCAGCCTGCCAGGAACTGCCGCCGGTTCAGCCCGCAACCGGCACAACCAATCGACGGATTGTTCGCTTTAGTGTCCACGATTCCGCTCCCTTCGAGAAGTGTGTGCAAAGCCTCCAACGACCTACGCGTTTCGCAGTCTAACGCCCCGGCACTCGTTTTCCAATAGAATGACCCGTGTTTGAGCAAGGCTGGTGTGGCAAGAAAAAGTGGCACAGCCGCCCTCGGCTGTGTTTTCAAAGCATGGGTGCCCCATCCCTTGTGCTTCGCAAGGGGTGAGGGATATGCTTTGTTCGATCCGCAGTGCCTGGACGTGCAAGGACCCGCATGCGTCCTACTGCTTCAGCGTCTGCACGCCGTCGATTACCACAAAGCGTGGATCTCCCTTTTGCAGTCGGCCTACCTGACGTCTGCCGGAGCCCTTCATCTTCCGGGCGGAGTCGCCCAGATCCGCACGCATCTCGTCGGCGAGCTTCTCCATCTGTGCCACCACCTCCGGATGCTGATCCTTGACGTTCGTCGTCTCGCTCATGTCGTTCTGCAGATCGAACAGGCTCAGGCCGATCTCCGCCCGTTCGTACTTGATCGGACGACCATCGTCGCGGCCCTCTCGCCCGCCCAGCGTGGGATAGCTATGCGGGAAGTGCAGCTTCCACCGCCCCATGCGGACGGCCTGCAACTCCGGCCCCCAGTAGAAGAAGTACGCCTCGTGCGGCGATTTCGCCCCCGCCTCGCCCTTGATCAGCGGCCAGATGTTCAGCCCGTCGATCTTGTGCTCCGGAAGTTTGGCCCCGATCAGATGGGCAATCGTGGGCAGAATGTCGATTGTCATCGCCGGCGTGCTGCAGACGCTGCCTGCGGGAATCACCCCCGGCCACCGCATGATGGTCGGCTCGCGGAAACCGCCGTCGAACGTGGTCATCTTGCCCTCACGCAGCGGCTTAGCCGACCCCGCGCGCTTGCCGTAAGCCAGCCACGGCCCGTTGTCCGACGTGAAGATCACCATGGTGTTGTCGTCGAGCCCATTGCGATGAATCGCCCCGAGTATCTCGCCGACTGACCAGTCCACCTCCATCATCACGTCGCCGAACAGGCCCCGCTTTGATTTGCCCCTGAACTTGTCGGATACGTGCAGCGGCACGTGCACCATCGAATGCGGCACGTATAGGAAGAAAGGCTTGTCCTTGTTGCGGTCGATGAAACTCACCGCATGCTCGGTGTACCACGTGGTGAGCATATTCTGCTCTTTGTGCGTGACCTTGGGATTGACGATCTTGGTGCCGTCCTTGGCCGTGCCCTCCATCAGCGGCAGGTGCGGCCAACGCTTGAGACGCTGCTCCAACGGCTGGTCCTCAACCTCGGGATGATACGGCCACATGTCGTTGGAGAACGGCAACCCGAAGTACTCGTCAAAGCCGTGCGCCGTCGGCAGGAACTTCGGCTGATGCCCCAGGTGCCACTTTCCGAAACAAGCCGTCGCGTACCCCTTCTGCTTGCAGATCTGGGCGATCGTCATTTCCTGGTCGCTGATCCCGTAGTCCGCCCGGGGCCCCAGCGCGCCCAGGATTCCGATTCGCACGTTGTAGCAGCCGGTCATCAGCGAGGTCCGCGACGCCGAGCATATCGGCTGACTCGCATAGAAGTCCGTGAACCGCCGCCCCTCCCCAGCCAGGCGATCCAGGTTGGGCGTGGGGTAATCCGTGGCTCCGAACGGCCCGATGTCCGCATAGCCCATGTCATCCATGAAGATGATCACGAAGTTCGGCAGCTTCTGCGGCTGCTCCGCCTCGGCAGCGAATGCCGGCAGTGCGATACACAACCCGACGAGCATGGCAAGAACCGATTTCATCATCACTACTCCCCTTGTGACTGCGGCGTGGTCAAAACCATGCTCTAGGTACGCCCATCCGACCCGCTTGTCAACTCGCCCCGGCCATAGGAGTTCCGCCTACAACCCACTCCGGCCGCACCCAGAACATTGACAAGCAAGCCCCGCGAATGGTATTGTGCGCTGTTCACTGCCGGAGAAGATCCGTTGTGACTCCCGGCGCACGCACCCGTAGCTCAATTGGACAGAGCATCGGTCTTCGGAACCGAGGGTTGGGGGTTCGAATCCCTCCGGGTGTATTCTCCAGTGTTGGCTGCCGCTGCTGCTATCCCCTGCCCCTGCGATGCGGCTTCACCGACCGCGCCAGCAGAACACACCCTCGTCCGCATTGTGCCCCAGGAATTGCTGCATCTCCTCGGCCATGCGATCCTTTTCAGCCGTCGGCTGCTTGGCGGCCGCCGCACGCTGAATGGCCAGGTCGCGCTCCGCATACTCCAGCATCAGATCCATCCGATGCAGACTGCCAGCCAAGGCGGCGTCAGCCGCGCACCGCTTGCATGCAGCCGCGACTTTCTCGCGATCGGCCCTCACCGTGGCCAGGAATCCATCGTATTTCGCAGGCGTCTTCACAATCGTGCCGGGAATCCTGCATCCATGCCGGACAATCGCTTCCAGGTCCTCGAACACCGCACCAGCCAGCCCCGCTTCCTCGCCATAGCGGGCCTTGCAGAACTCGTGAATGACCGCGTCGACATCGACATCAGGGTTCCACGCCAGATGGCCGAGCACGTAATGGTTCAGTTCGTAGGTAAACCAGTCGGCCGGCTCGGCGTACGATGAAACACCGTTGATGCCCAGGCTGCGATAGAACTGCAGATCCTTCTGCATGTAGTGCGGAATGATGTTCGGCCGACTGCGCCAGGCGTACTTGCGATAGTACGAGTAAATGCTGATGTCGCCCGCGAACGATGCCCGCCATTTCTTCAGGGCCGCCACGTACCGCTCGTTGTTCTTGTCCACAGGCTCGTAAATCTGCGTCTCGAAGCTCTGAAGTATGGGGCAAAAGTCCACGAGCACGGACTTGTCGATCGGCGTCTTCGTCGGCGGCTCGACGTAGCTGGCGTAGGCAATGCACTCCACCCGGACCTTGGGCAGCTCCTTCTTCAACGCCGAGGCAATCTGCGAGACGAGCAGAGCGTGACGCTCCGGCGGCGGTCCTAGTGACGCACATCTGTCGCAAGTGCACCACCGGGCTCCGTCCGGCGGCCAGAAGTCGAAGATTTCAATCTCCGTATGACTCTTCAGATATGCGATGACGTTGGCCTGCAGCTTCGCAACCGCATCTGGGTTGGAACTGCAAATCACCCAACCATGGCTCTTGGTCCGCTCGCCCTTGTCGTCTTTCGCGAACCATTCCGGGTGCTCGCGATAGTAACGCCCGCCCTCCATGTCGGCGTTGAGGAAATTCTGGTAGCCGTGCCCGCCGACCTCGATGGTGATGCCGCGAGCCTGCAATTCCGGCGTAAGCTCCGTCCGCCAGTTGTCCCATCGCACTCGCCCGCCGCCCTGATAGTCGATCGGAATCACCAGCGTGTTGAACCGCAGCCGCGGCATCCACGCCACCATCTGCCGAAGGTTCTCCGCGTTATGCGAGCGTCCCTCCTCCACGTAGAGCTTGCGAAACTTCAACGCCGGCGTGCAGACAACGTCGGCCGCAAGCGACAGCGCCGGTCGGGCCACCTGCGGAACGTATTCATTGTTGCCCTTGTAGAAATCCAACGACGGCGCCAGCCAACGACAGCCGAGCCTATCCAGCAGATCATATGCCGCGTATAGAATCGACCGCTGATCCGCGCCAACCACGTAAAGCGTGTCGCCGCGCAAAGCCAACGCGAAGCCTTCCGCGGGCAACCGCGCGATTGCAGGCGAAATCCGCTTGGCCGCAACCGAATCCTGCCCGCACACAACAATCTGCGCCAGCACGCGCGGGCCCGCCGCGGTCTGCACCACCAACTGCGTGGCGTTCATCTTGGCCAGGCACGCATGCAGTTCCTGCCGAGCCAACTGCTCAGCCGGCGTGGCCGAGTCGCCTGTCACAATCCGTGGCAACTCCGCGGCCCACGCACTCGCACAAGCGATACACACCACAGCTGCAACGATCGAACGTTGCCTACTCGATCTCATAGCAGTGCTCCGTCGTCTCAATCGTATTTACCTCGCAGCGGGTCCGTTGAAAGCCACGGGTGCAGCGGAGGGCGAACCCGGAGCGGAACCCGTGGGTAACCGGCCCAGCTTCGATCTCCGTCGTCTTCGCCGGCAAGACGCTACATCACGTACCGCGGTCGACTGGCCGTATTCCGATCGGTGACCACCTGCCAATCCGCATGCCCAACATCGACATGCACCACCACTGGGTCAACGAAGCCGGCTACCTCGACTCTCTACTTGAAGAAATGGATCGACTCGAAATCGAGCGTGTGGGCCTCATCGCCATGGGCCGACCATTTCAACGCCTCTTCCTCACGCAGCCGCAATCCGCTGGCTGCGTCGACAACCACGATCTCGCCGAAGTGCTGAACAAGCGTTCCGACCGCTTCTTCGGCTTGGGTTGGACCCCGGAGCAAATCCAGCAAGTAATGCACGACAACGCCGCCGCCTTGCTGAGACATTAATGTGCCAGCCAATCGGCGCCAGCCTGCGCACGGTCGACCGGCGATGTCGCATACCCCGGAGATGCGACATCGATCGGCCAGACCTTTGAGCGTGTGCAAATGAGCATGCCCACGCTTTCGAATATCGATTACTCCCACGCGAAGCGACTGGTGCGACCGTAGTCTCACCGTCCGCAAGTCTTCCCCGTCTGTCATCGTGATTGTGCCCGTTCTAACTCGCCACCACAAGAATGTCAACGCGAATTTACGATATCGGAAAATAATCTTGACAGTCCTCGCCCGCCCTCCGTATATTCGCCGCCCATGCTTCCAAGAGCATCAACCCCCCGAAGCTCCGACACCGAGACGTCCAAACGCCACCGGCTTCTGAGGCAAATCCGTCACCAGGGCCGGGTAGGGCGGCTGGAATTGGCCCGCATCCTGGGAATCAGCAATTCGCGAGTCTGCGACCTCGTCCAGAGCATGATCGACGACGGCCTGCTCATCGAAGAACGCGACGCCGGCAAGCGCCGGGGGCGGCAAGGCTCGCCCGTGCAACTCAACCCCGACTACGGCCACATCGCAGGTTTCGATATGGAGGCCAAACGCCTGCGCCTGGTCATCACCGACTTCGCGGGCGACTCCGTCTGGCAGGATCACCTGAAACTCTCGCCGCCGACCAGCCGCCGCAAGATCATCGAGACGGTGCTCGACTTCATCACCAAAGGCCTGCGCAGCTTTCGCCGTCGCAATCGGAAACTGCTCGGGCTGGGCCTTGCCGCCAACGGCGTGATCGACATCGAACGTGGCTTCATCCTGCACTATGACCTCGTGCCCGCCGTCAGAGACCTGCCCTTGCGCGATCTCGTCGCCGACCGCATCAAGCTGCCGTGCTGCATTGATGACAACATCCGCGCCCTGACCATCGCCGAGTGGATGCACGGTGCCGCCCAGCAACTACACAGCTTCATCTGCCTCGCCGTACGCAGCGGCGTCGGCGCCGGCATCGTTATCGACGGCAGACTGCACGTAGGCAGTCACGGCTTTGCGGGCGAGCCGGGCTACATGCCCCTGCCGTTCGGCGCAGAGAACCGAAAATGGAAGCACCTGCAGAACGTGGTCTCTGAAACCGCACTCGGCGTCGACACCGAGGCAACCGATTTCGCCTTGGACAAGACCCAGGCTCGCGAGGCGGGCGAGATCCTCGGTGCACAGATGGCCGGCATGGCATCGCTGCTCGATCCTCAAGCCATCGTGCTGGCCGGCGGACTGGTTAAGCCCGAACAGTTGTTGTGGAACCCCATGCTGCGGGCCTTTCGCCAACTCGTGCTGCCTGAACTCGCCGAACGCGTGCAGATATTGCCGGCCCGGCTTGGGCCCTTTGCCGCCGCCATCGGAGCCGCCCATCGCTGTTTCGAAATGCTCTTTCCAGTCGAGCTCAACACGCCGTGAAAAAGGACGCAAGCGTGAACGCCTCTCGACTGCAAATCTGCCTCTGATCGTAGACCCACCGCGACCACAACGACTACAATTAACCACCAACCAGGGCGAGGTGCAGAGTATGGTCACCGAAGAAATCACGCTCGAAGGCCACATCATCGATTCGCTCATTCTTTCCAAGGTCCTGGACGAAATCGTCGCCTACGGGGCGGATTTCCGCATCACGCAGATGCAGGTCGGCCAGCGAAAAGATGACCGCACCTTCGCACGCATCGAGGTCACTGCCGCCTCTCGCGAGGCCTTGTCCGAGGTCATCTCTCGCATCTCCCGCCACGGTGCCGCCGTCAAAACCGTTGAGGAAGTCCGCCTGGTCGCCGCCGAGCAGAACGGCGTGTTCCCCGACGACTTCTATTCCACCACCAATCAGGCCACTGCCGTCCGCTACCAGGGTTCGTGGTACGACGTACGCGATCAGGAGATGGACTGCGGCATTGTCTTCGATCGCAACACCAAGCAATTCCGCTGCGTGCCCGTCGCCGACATCAAGGCCGGCGACCTCGTCGTCGTCGGCTATCGAGGCGTCAAGGTCACGCCAGCCGCCCGCGGCCCCAAGGTCGGCGTGTTCGAATTCATGGCCTCCGCCGTCTCCAGCGAGAAACCCAAGAACGTCATCATCCGCCAGATCGCCGAGCGCATGAAGCAGGTCAGGAACTCCGACAAGAAGATCCTGCTCGTCGGCGGCCCGGCTATAGTGCATACAGGATCGGCACACCTCGTCGTCCGGCTCATCGAAAAGGGCTACGTCGACGTGCTGTTCGCGGGCAACGCCCTGGCCACCCACGACGTCGAGCAGGCTCTTTACGGCACGTCCCTCGGCGTCTACATGGATCGTGCCATCCCCGCCGAGACCGGCCACGAGCACCACCTGCGAGCCATCAACACCATCCGCAGGTACGGCAGCTTCAAGGCCGCCATCGATGCCGGCGTGCTCACCAGCGGCATCATGCACGCCGCCGTTACCCACAGCGTGGAGTTCGTGCTGGCCGGCTCCATCCGCGACGACGGTCCGCTGCCGGAAGTCATCACCGACACGCTCGCCGCCCAGGCCGCCATGCGAAAGCACATTGGCTCCATCGGCTTTGCTCTCATGGTCGCTACCACGCTGCACTCGGTCGCCACCGGCAACCTGCTGCCGGCGGAGATCCCCGTCGTATGCGTGGACATCAACCCCGCGGTAGCCACCAAACTCGCCGACCGCGGCAGCTTCCAGACCGTGGGCTTGGTAACCGACGTGGAGCCCTTCATGCGCGAACTACTGTCTGAACTTGGGTAATCGCACTGTGCCACGTACCATGAACGCCACTCCGACATACCTGATGTGCCCGCCCACGTACTTTTCCATCCAGTACGAGATCAACCCCTGGATGTCGCGCCTGCGCGGAGCCGACCCGCGCCTGGCCGAGTCGCAATGGACTCAGCTTTATGAGCTCATCACCAACACCTGCAACGCGAAGGTGGAACTCGTTGAGCCGCGGCAAGGCCTGCCCGACCTCGTCTTCACCGCCAACGCCGGCTTGGTCATCGATACACGCGTTGTACTCAGCCGCTTCCGCTTTCCCGCCCGCAGCGGCGAAGAGCCCGTCTTCCGCGACTGGTTCGCCGCACACGGCTTTGAAGTCATCGAACTGCCGCAAGATATCTTCTTCGAGGGCGCAGGCGACGCCCTTTTCTGCGGCGACCAACTCTTCTGCGGCTACCATTTCCGCAGCGAGATTCGCTCGCACGATTTCATCGCCCGCATGCTCGGCCGGCAGATCCTCTCGCTACAACTTACCGACCCACGCTTCTATCACCTCGACACCTGCTTCTGCCCCCTCAAACCCGGCCAGGCCATCTACAAC
>JBJKSL010000441.1:0-9881 GCA_046704145.1 Phycisphaerae bacterium | reverse complement strand
TGGCCGTGCATCCCGATCCGGCGGGTGCGATGGTCAAGGTCGAAGCGGATTAGAAGCAGCAACTGGCCTCTGCCCCCGAGAAAGAGCGTCCCGCTATTCAGGCTCAGCTCGACGATATCGCCGAGCGCCGGCGGACGGTGCTGCCTACGCTGATCAAGTTGCGCGACATGGCCTTGGCCGGCCGCAAGTTGATGCTGCCACTGGTCAACCGCGAGATCCCGCTGGTCGCCGACGCGTGGGCCAAGCCGGAGCTGGGCAGCGGTTGCGTGAAGATCACGCCCGCGCATGATGCCAACGACTACGAGGTCGGTCAGCGGCACAATTTGCCCATGATCAACGTGATGACGCCCGACGGCAAGGTGGCTGAGATCGTCGAGCCGGACGGAACTGTCAACCCGAATAGCGGCAAATATAAGGGCCTGCGCTTCGCCACTGATGCACGCAAGAAGGTGGTGGCGGACCTTGAGGCTCTCGGCCTGGTCGAGAAGATTGAGGATCGGCCTATCGACCTTGGTCACTCCGACCGTAGCAAGACGCCGATCGAGCCGTTGCTTTCCGATCTGTGGTTCGTGAAGAGGGGTGATCTGCCGGCAGAGGATGCGGCGAAGATCGAAGGGCTGCGCGGTTCCGCCGGCCTGGCACAACTGGCCATGGACGCGATCTGCCACGAGCAGCACGCCACCGCCGAGGAGCGCAAAGCTTGCGGCAAGGTACACATCTTCCCCGAACGCTACGCCAAGACCTACCTCGATTGGCTGGGCGAGAAACGCGACTGGTGCATTAGCCGACAACTGTGGTGGGGACATCGGATACCGGTGTGGTCTGCTCCGACGTTCGAGCTTGGCGAGCACCAACAACCGAGCGATTCTGTGCACTGGCTTCGATTGAAGCTCACGAAAGAGGGCATATCGCGTCTCACTCGTGAGCAGGAGAAGTACATTGACGTGCAGGTCCGCCCGGGACCGGGTACGTTGACCGCGCATGTTTGTGTTGAAGATGGTCATCCGGACATTGAGGAGCTACTCGAGGATTCTGGCTTTGTCCGCGATCCCGACGTTCTGGACACCTGGTTCAGCAGTGCGTTGTGGCCGCATTCTACGCTTGGTTGGCCGGAGAACACGGCGGAGTTGCAGCGGTATTATCCGGGTTCGGTGCTGAGCACGGCGCGTGAGATTATCACGCTGTGGGTCGCGCGCATGGTGCTGACCGGGCGGTACAACATCGGTACCGTGCCGTTCCACGACGTTTACATTCACGCGGTCATTCAGGATGGGCAGGGGCGGCCGTTCAAGAAGACGCTGGGCAACGGCTTCGACCCGGTGGACATCATCGAGGTGTACGGGGCCGACGCGTTGCGTTTCACCATGGCCAGTCTGACAACTGAGACGCAAGACATCCGCATGCCCATGAAGAAGGTCAAGCTCGACGATGGCCGCGAGCTGCAGAGCTCCGAGCGGTTCGAGCTGGGCCGCAACTTCTGTAACAAACTGTGGAACGCGTCGCGGTTTGCGTTTATGAATCTGGCGGCGCATTCCGCGGACGAGGGAAAGCGCGGGGTTGAACCCCGCGGCTCGTTGGACGTAAGTGCGTTGCCCATTGAGGATCGCTGGATTCTGTCGCAGACCAGCCGTGCGGTGGCGGAGGTGCAGGATGCGCTGCGGCATTATCAGTTTAGTCGGGCCATCACTGCGGCTCGTGACTTCTTCTGGGACGTGCTCTGCGACTGGTACGTGGAATTGGTCAAGCCGCGTCTGAGCGTCAAGTCAGAGCGAGGGACTCAGTCAGAGCCGGGTTCTGTGAACCCGGTGCGCTCCGAGGGGAGTTTGTCCACGTCGCAGCGCACCGGCGTCACAGACGCCGGCTCTGAAAGAGAAGGAGCCGGCTCGGAAAAGACAGGCGCCGGCTCTGAAAGAGAAGGAGCCGGCTCTGAAAGAACCGACACCGGCTCTCAAACACTGGACAATTCAGCAGCTGCGCGGCAGGTGCTGGCCTTTGTGCTCGATCAGTCGTTGCGGCTGCTGCATCCGTTTGTGCCGTACATTACTGAGGGGTTGTGGAAGTATCTCAACGAGATTGCTCCGCAGCGCGGTCTGCCGGGCGTGGTCGAGCTCGAGCCTGCCGAGGCGCTGATTATCGCCAAGTATCCGCCGGTGGAGGGCTATCCGCAGTTGGTCGCGCCTGAGGTTGACGCGGTGTTCGCCGATCTGCAGACGGCGACGCGGGCCATTCGCGAGATCCGCCAGAGCCGCAATGTGCCGCCCAAGCAGCCGGTGGATGTGGCCATCAAGGTGCCGGCCGATCGCGTGGCCAGCCTGCAGCATGAGGCTCACGTGATCCAGAAGCTTGCCAACGTGGGCTCGTTGACGGTGGGGGCGGACGTGCCCAAGCCGCCGAACGCTGCCACGCTGGTCATCGGCGACATGCAGATCCTCGTGGCCAACGTGATCGACGCCGCTGCGGAACGTGCGAGGCTCGAAAAGGAGATCGCCAACTTCGAAAAACAGATCGCGGGTATCGAGTCCAAGCTTGGAAGTGAGGCGTTCACCTCGCGTGCCCCGGCCGACGTGGTGGCCCGCGAGCGCGAGCGTCTGGCCGATCTCAAGGCCAAGCGCGAAACCGTAGTCCAGGCCATGGCCGACCTGGGCTGAGGAAGAGAGAACGGAAACACGGATAGACACGGATTGGGACTGAGGAGTTGAAATCGGGAATTTGAGATCTGAGATTTGAGATTGGAAGCTTGTTCTTCTGATAAGAAGGGAACGGCCCGCAAATAATAAAGAACGGCCCACGGATTACACAGATTGACACAGATTCTGGGGCGGCATCCTTTTTTCTGATCTGTGTTCATCAGTGTTCATCCGTGGTTCCTGGGGCTGGCATTATCATCAACATATGTCCATTGTTCGGCTGCAGAACGTGCATATCGATTTCGGCGGGCAGACCGTGCTCGACGAGCTGGAATGGAACGTCCAGCGCGGGGAGAAGGTCGGGCTGGTCGGGCCGAACGGGTCGGGCAAGACCACGCTGTTCAAGCTGATCCTCGGCGAACTGGCCCCGCAGATGGGCACGGTCACGCGCACTCGCGGCCTGCAGGTGGCGTATCTGCCGCAGGAGCCCACGCTCGATTCGGCCAACACGCTGTTCGACGAGGTCTCCAGCACGTTCGACAACGTCCGGCATCTGGAGGATCGCATCGCTGAGGTGGCTCAGCTTATCAGCGAGCACCACGGCACCGATGCCGAACGCGAGCTCATGGAGGAATACGACGAGCTCACCCATCGGCTGGAGGCGGCCGGCGGCTACCAGTACGAGATCACACTGAAAGAGGTGCTCGGCGGGTTGGGCTTTTCTGCCGGGGATTACGATCTGCCCGTTTCGGCGTTATCCGGCGGTCAGAAGTGCCGGGCAGCGCTGGCCAAGTTGCTGCTGCAGGAGGCTGACCTGCTGCTGCTTGACGAGCCCACCAATCACCTGGATATCGAAGCCACACGCTTTCTGGAGAAGTACCTGGCCGGTTATCACGGGGCGGCCGTCATCGTATCGCACGACCGTTACCTGCTCGACCGGGTGGTGGACAAGATCGCCGACCTCGATCAGCGGAAGATCGCGGTGTATCCGTGTGCGTACTCCGATTTTGCGGAGGCCAAGCGGATTCGGCTGGAGACGCTCGAACGCGAATACACCAAGCAGCGCGAGTGGATGGCCCATCAGCGAGAGTACGCCGAGCGCGTCAAAGCGGACAAGTCGCGCAGTGCCCAGGCTCGCGGCAGACTTAAAGCTCTCGACCGGCTGGAACGTAGCGGCGAGCTCATCGAGCAGCCTCAGGCCAAACGGCGCAAGATGGCTATCGATTTTGTGCCTGCCAAGCGGGCCGGCGACATGGTGCTGCGGGCGGATAAGCTGCGTAAGGCGTACGGCGACGTGGTGCTCTTCGAGGACTTCAATATCGAGATCTACCGCGGCGAGAAGATCGGCATCATCGGCCCTAACGGCGTCGGCAAGACCACGCTGCTCAAGATGGCCATGCGACGTGTGCCGGCCGACGGTGGCGAGGTGCGGCTGTTCGAGAACCTGGAGGTGGGTTACTACGACCAGGAACACGCGGACCTGAACGCGCACTCGACCATCATCGACGAGATCGAAACGCATCGGCCGGGGAACGTGGAGACGGAAGTGCGCTCGTTCTTGTCGCGTTTCCTGTTCTTCGGCGACGACGTCTACAAGCGCGTAGGCAACCTCTCCGGCGGGGAGCAAAGCCGAGTGGTGCTGGCCAAGCTCATGTGGCGCAAGCCGCAGGTGCTGATACTCGACGAGCCGACGAACCATCTGGATATACCCGCGCGGGAGGCGTTGGAAGATGCGCTCATCGCGTATGACGGGGCGATCCTGCTGGTCAGCCACGACCGGTATTTTCTGGATCGCGTGGTGAATGAACTGCTCGTGCTGCCCCAGCGTGCCAAGTACGAGTTGATGTCCGGTAACTGGAGCACGTACGAGGCCAAGCTTGCCGCCGCTGAAGCTGCTCGGCGTGCGGCCGAGGAGCAGGCTCGCCGCGAGCAACGCCAGGCAAATCGTAGCGGCAGAGGTAGAGGCAAACGCGAAGCCGCAAGCGGCGAGGACGGTCCTTACGCGGGCTGGTCCATCGAGCGTATCGAAGATGCAATCATCGAGCGCGAGCAGCAACTTGCGGAAACGGAGACGCAGTTTGCCGATCCGGCGGTGTACAAGGATGCCGACCGCAGCCGAACTCTACAGACGCAAGCCGCCGCCCTGCGGGCTGAACTGGAGCAGTTGAACGCAGCGTGGGAAACCCTCGCCTCGGAGACCTAATCCCCATTCGGGTTAAACCGTTATTCGCGATTCCGCGTCGTCAGGTATCCTCTTCAAGGACCGAGGCAACTTGTTGCCGTTATTGCGTCAACAGGTTGACGCGGTCCTAAGGAAAGATGCCGCGTAATCGCGAATAGCATTTAGCGTCAGGGCGCACCGGCGTCACAGACGCCGGCTCTGCCAAGGTGTCAGCCTGCGAATCCGGTCAGCGGGCCATGAGGTGTATCGTAAAGCATCAGGATGCCCAGCCAGACCTGTATGGCTACCGCGACTAACAGGACCACGATGAAGAAGATGCTGACGCCCTTTGCCCGCCGACTTACTCGCGTAGCAATGGCCAGTATGAACGTCCACAGCACGATGCTGAACCCGAAGAGTACGTGCCAGAAAACGCGATCGTTGCCCGCGTTCATCTGCTGCGATCGGAAAGGTTTGACTAGCGCGTCCAGGTCCCAGTCGCCGCTCAGCCACAATCCAGCCAGGGCTGCCAATATTGCGAATATCAGGGCTACCACCCAGAATCGGGCTACAAAAATGGGTTGGAGGACAGGGGCTGGTGCCGTGACGGGCGGTGCTGGAGCGATGGGCTGTCCGGGGGCTTTTCCTTCCGAGTCTGCGCCTTGTGAGGTCACCCGTACTCCGGGCGCGGGGGGAGGCGGCACAGGCTGTGACCATCGCCGGATGGTGAGGCCCAAGGCTCCCATGGCAAAGGCGAACGTGCTGCCCGCCATCACCATGTGCACCTGGATGGGTGGGATGTAACGCCGTACCCAGGCCGGCTTCAGTTCATGGTCGTGCTCTTTGCCTTGGCCGTGCTGTTTATGCTGTTCGCCGGCTTGGGCGGCGTCAGCGCTGGCCGTGGAGGGGGCGGGATCAGCGTGCGTCGCTTTTGTGGCACTTACATTGGGTGATGCCGCCTCCACGGCGGTGCCGTATTTGTAGATGGCCTCGCCAGAGAACCACGCCCCTGCGGCCATCAGTCCGATGGCCACGGTCAGGCCGATCAGTCCCGGCCAATATGCTCCGTTTCTGAAGTCGTCCGAGCCCGCCAGCCAAAGCACAACGGCAAGCACGGCCAAGCCGGTGCCGATGGCCTCCAGCCAGATGTGGTTTCGCATGTAGTCCCACTGGACCTGTGACCACGAGCTTGCGGCCACTACTTCGTGCCAGTGCCAATTTGCACTGCCGGCCGGGGCGGCCACGTCGTGAAAGGCATAGAGTCCCAGGGTGATAGCCGGTATACCCAGCAGGGCTCCCATGAGGATCATCCAACGCGCCCCGCTGCGTACGCCGGCTTTGGGCCAGCAACACACGCTGAGCCACTCCAACAGAACGCCGACCCCCAGCAGGCCCAGCGGAAAATGTATGGCTATGACGTGCCAGTTGGGACTAATAAATGGCTCGACCATCGGACAGACTCCCTTTCCCGGTAGAGGCGTGTAGTCATACACGACCCTTCGATAGGGTAGGGAGATCAGCTACAACCTTCCACAGAAATGGGCAAAGCGTTCGCGTTTCGGGCGATGTATTCAGGAATCAGCCTGATGGCCGAGTCAGGAGTTTCCTGGGGCAACGTTGCCGACAGCTCATCGCACGTGAGTGATGATGCGGTCCTTGACCCAGTGGTCGCGGTACCACGTGCAGGGCTCGAAGTTATCGTCGAGGGCTGTCATGCGCTTCTTGAGCATCGCACGGAAGCGGTCAAGCGTTGCGGCGTGCTCGGGGCTGGCGGCCAGATCGTGCATCTGATAGGGGTCGGCGAGATCATCGAAGAGCAGTTCCTTGCGGTCTTTGCGATAGACGGCGTAAGTGTACTCCTTGTCGCGCAGGGCCCGCCACTCGTAGCCGTCCTCCCAGGCGGCGCAGGCACCGGTGTTCATCATGAAGGCGGCCTCGGGTTCGGGGCCGGGCTGGCCGAGGGCGCAGTGGCTTAGATCCATGCCTTCGACCTTGGCCGGGATGGGCAGATCGGTCAGGCCCAGCAGCGTGGGCATGATGTCGGGCGTGTTCAGGCAGGCGTCGCTTGACGAGCCTTCGGCGATCTTGCCGGACCAACGCATAACGAAGGGCACGCGGACGGCTTCTTCATAGAAGATGTTCTTCGCTCGTCGGCCCTGGGCGCCCATCATCTCGCCGTGATCGGAAGTGAAGACTACGAGAGTGTTGTCGCGGATGCCGGCAGCGTCGATGGCCTGCAGTAAGCGGCCGAGATTCCAGTCGAGGTTGGCGATCATGGCGTAGTAGCCGCGCTTCCATTTCAGCAGTTTCTTGCGTTCGGCGGGCTTGTATCGGGCCCATGAGTCGGCATAGGGGTCGTTTTCGGGCTTGTAGTTGGGCGGCAGCTTGAAGAGCGGCTTGCCGTCCTTGTCGGCGAACATGTCGTAGTACTCGGGCGGTACGTTGTCCGTCCCCCAGGGGTCGTGCGGTGTGCCAAATGCGAGGAACAGAGCGAAGGGCTGTTTCTGCTGCGAGTACTGCTTGACCAGGCCGATGGCCACGTCCGTCTGCCCATCGGGCTCGTAGCCTTTGATGGAGATCTTCTCCAGGCTGTTGGTATGGTAGTAGCCCTTGTAGTACAGATGGTGGAAGTTGTAGCCGGCCCAAAAGCCGTCGAAGCCCAGGCGATACGGACCGGGCGGCACGAACGAATTATTTGGATCGTAGTGGTTGCCCAGTTGATCCGCCCACATGTGCCTCTTGCCGATGTAGGCCGTTTGATAGCCAGCGCGGGTGAGCACATGGGCCAGGCACACGTGGTTAGGGTTCATGCGCAATTCGTTGATGACCATGCCGGTTGAGGTGGTGTACAAGCCGGTGAACAGCGACGCTCTGTATGGTGCGCAGCACGGGTGGCCGGAGACGGCGTTGCGGAAGACGACGCCTTGGCTGGCGAGGCGATCGAGGTTGGGCGTCTTGGTGATCTTGTCTCCCGCGAAGCCGCAGGACTGGTAGCGAAGCTCGTCGGCCAGGACATAGATGATGTTGGGCCTGGCTGGATCGGCATTGGCGGGTGTCACTGCCAGAGCTGCAACGACCAAGGTTGCGAGCGACGCTATCGTGCGCATACAGACCTCCTCCTTCGGTTCCGTTTATCTGTCTTGGGCCGGCTGGGTCAGCGGATGATTGCTCCACTGGTGCGGCGGTTTGAAGCCGGTGGGCGGCTTGTTCTCCGGCAGCATGGCCCCGGCGGGCTCGGAGTTGCGGAACGCGATGAGCTTGTCGCCGAGCTACTTGACTACGTCGGGGTGCTGGTTCGCAACGTCGTGGCGCTCGTACGGATCTTCAGTGATGCGGAAGAGTTCGACGCGGTGACGCGGCGTGTTGTAGCCTTGGGGTCGGCGAATGTCCGGTCCGATCACGACAAGCTTCCAGCCGTCAGCAGAGCGAACGGCGATCTGCTCGCGTCGCAGTCCTCCTTGACCGGTGAAGGAATACAGGTCGCGCTGCGGCGGCGCCGGTTTTTTGTCCAACAACAGATTGGAGATGTCAACGCCATCCAGTCCCGCCGGTGCAGGCTTGCCGGCGATGTGTGCCAAGGTGGGCAGAATGTCCAGGTTGATGGAGGGCTCATCGATTTTGCGGCCGCCTTCGATCGCGCCGGGCCACCATACTGCACAGGGGACGCGAACTCCGCCTTCGTAGACGGTCAACTTGCCTTCGCGCAGTTGGCCGTTGAAGTGCAGCCGCGTGACCCCGCCATTATCGCTGAAGAACCATACCAGCGTGTTGTTGGCGACGCCGCTGTCCTGCAGTGTGCGCATGATCCGGCCGATCCCGTCATCCATGCAGGTGACCATGGCGGCCAGGGTCCGGCGATCTTGTGAAAGCGTGCTGTCATCGGCTGGACCACTGCTGGGGTACTGTGCAAGGTACTTGTCGGGAGCCTGCAGCGGCTCGTGCGGGGCAGTGTAAGGCACGTAGCAGAAGAACGGGCCATCGCCGGCGTGTTGCTTGATGAACGCGCAGGCCGCATCGGTGATCAGGTTGGTGGTGTAGCCGGGCACTTCCAGCGGGTCAGCGTTGCGGTGCCAGTCGAGTTCGCCTTCGCGGATGCGCGTCCAGTAGTCGGCGGCGCCGTTGTACTGGCCAAGGAAAGCGGTCAAACCCTGGGACAGCGGATGCCACTGCGGGGCGAGATGGCCGAGGTGCCACTTGCCGAAAGCGCCGCGGTTGCGATAGCCGGCCGTGGCCAGCACTTCGGGCAAGGTCTGGACCTCTGGCGGCAGACCGTATTTTGACCATGGGCGGATGACCGATCTGCCCAGGCCCAGCCGCAGCGGATACCGGCCGCTCATCAGGCCTATGCGGGTGGGCGAGCACATCGGGCTGACGTAGAAGTTCGTGAACTCCACGCCCTGGTTTGCGAGGCGATCGATGTTTGGTGTGTGAATGAAGCTGTCCTGGTAGCCTACGCCCTGCCAGCCCAGGTCGTCCGCGAGGATGATGACGATGTTGGGTCGTCGGGAGGCAGAAGCGGCGGGAGCGGCTGCAGCCTGGCGGAGCGAAATCAACTGGCAAGCAGAGGCGATCAAAACCAGCATCAACGTGGATCGTATAGGGATCATCATCAATCTCCGAACTGGCGAAGATATATCCACCTTTCCCAAGCGGATCACCGGTCAGCGATTTACGCAATATAGCCGCAACTGGCTCGTTTTGTAATGAACAGGTGTTGGGCCTTGCGCCTGCGCCGAATCTGACGGCGATTGGACCGGCTGCTGAGCAAAACGTAAACTGCGTGCAAGTATTGCACTGGGAAAGAGAAGAATCTGGAGAAAAGAAGGAAGACTGTGCCCACAGATAACACAGATGGACACAGATGAAGACTGCGGCATCATGTTGCGGAACTGTCGGTGTTATCCGTGCTATTTGTGTAATCCGTGGGTGTTCTTCTCTGTGCCTCGGCGGTCGATTGTGGCCGACAGACGTCTTCAAGGAGATTTCGCGTGCATATGTTCACCAAACCAAGCCTGGGCCTGAGCGTGCTGGTCGTTTCTATGATTACTGGCGTATGTGCGTCGCCGGTACGCGCCCAGTCGCAGGCGACGGCG
>JBJKSL010000440.1:0-5240 GCA_046704145.1 Phycisphaerae bacterium | reverse complement strand
CCCTTATAGAGCTGTAATGCTTTGCTTCTTGTTTCAAGTCTTTATCTGTGTACATTTGTGTGATCTGTGGGCAGTCTGCTAGTTTGCACAGTTCAGGTTCACGGAATCTGGGGTTGACGCGAGGCATCGCTGGAAACGTGCGAAATCCACCGCATCAACGTCGTTATCGTTGTCCAGATCGGCGGCCGTACAGTTGGCGGCCGGCGGGCCGAGACTGGGTCCTGTTCCGCAGGCGATAAACGCGTCCAGGTCGTCGCCATCCACGTCGCCATCGACGTCCAGGTCGCCAGGTACCTTCATGATTACTTCCAGACTCGTGCTACTGCCCGAAGCGGTGTTGAGGTTGGACGCCACGCGAACGCGCGAGCCCTCGGACTCAACGGTGTACGAGACAGGCGTGCCGTCCTTCTTCACTGCGGCGATCTGACAGCTCGCGGGCACACGGATGTAGGTGGTAGCCGCCACCGCCCCACCGGTCCGGTTGGTGAAGATGTCGGCGTAGACGCTGGGCGACTCGCTGCAGGTGATGTCCAGTGATTTGCTGCCGATCTTCACGTTGCGGTAAGTCATCGTGCTCCAGCCGGTCGGCAGCTTGGGCTCGCAGGTGATTGCCTGCCCCGCATCGGCAGAGTAATCGAGGAACATCATCAGGCAGTCGGCCAGCGTGGACATGCTTTCCCAGGCGTTGGGCCAGGCAGTCTCAAGCGTGAAGCCGCTGTACATCTGGCTGACCTGCGGGCACATCTGCTCGGCGCCGAGACTCATCGGGCCGAGGAACGCCCGCGTGCGATCGAGACGCAATTTGAAGTTGTCGATGTCGTCCTTACCCGCGTTGTAGTCCTGGCGACAGGCGTAGTACTGACCGTACCACAGCGTGGTCAGGAACCACGGGCTGCCGTGTGCGTTGGGGTTGGAATAGTTCCACCAGTAGGTATCGTCCCAATAGCGGTTGACCAGGTCCTGCCACTCGCCGCTGGCGTTCACGATGGGATGATTGTTGCCCCAGGCGTCGTTGGCCACGCCGTTCATGCGATCGATCACGCGAACCGCACGTGCATCCTTCGGGTTGTACACATCAAACGGATAGACGATGCCCAGTTGACATAAGTCGGTGTTCTCGCCGTTCCAGTCCAGGCGTCCGTTGAGCCCGTTGTGAATGGCGTCGGCACGGCTGGCGAACTGCGTGGCGTCGGCGGAATGCCCGGTGAGCGTTGCGATACTGGCCATGTCACGCAGGCCGCGCTCGACAGCGGCATTGGAGTAGACGAAGGTGTCCCACGAGTCCTCCCACACGTTGTTGCTGTACATCAGGTTGTAGGCATCCTCGTAGCGCAGGCGGCCGTCGATGCTGCTGTCTTCGCTCATGGCGCGGGCCGCTTCGTAGAACATCGTGTAGTAATTGGTAAGGAAGCTCAGATCGCCGGTGGCGTTGTAGTGGTACAACCCGCCCCAGGTTACGTTCGCGGTCTCGTCAACCTGCGGAGAGTTCCAGACGATGTAGCCGTCGGTCGTGTACTTTTGATACCAGAAGCCCTTGCCCCAGGTGTCGTTCGCGCGATAGGCCACGTCGCGCAACCAGCGGTAGACTTCGCCGGCCTCGTAGGTGTGACCGGTGCGATCGAGGGTGATGGCGGCGTACAGTGCATCGCGCGGCCAGACGAACGGATACGCCCCATTGTGCATGCCGGCGATTACGCCCCCGCCGTTGGCGTCCCAGTGCAGTACGGTGGCCAACAATGCTCGGTTGAACAGTGCATTATAAGCGGCATCCGGGCTGTCCATCTGCACGCCGGAGGCCAGCCAGGCGCGCCAGGCATTCTCGGTGCCGGTCTGGACATTTGCCATACTGGCGTCCAGGAACCAGTCCAGTGCAGGCGCGATCTGGTAATCATATGTAGCCGATGCACCGGCGAAATTGTCGAAGCCGCCGACGAGAGCGACATCGAGTTCCCTGGTCTCGCCCGGTGCGAGCGTGACGCGTGTGCCCACCCAGCCGGCAGCATTGTCCGTACTTGAATCTCGCCAGGAGTCGGTGGCAGGCGTTCCGCTGGCGGAGCCCATGCTGTCGCACAACTTTAGCGAGGCCCCCAGATAAACGGATACGTTCTTGGAGTAGTCGCCATATGAAAGCGGATTGTACTCACCGCTGCTGGAGGTATTGCGGGCGGTGTTGTCGTAGCCGACCAGCGCCCCGCGGGCAGCATCAGCGAACATCACGTCGTAGTTGTCGCCGCCATTGAGTGCGAAGTCGGCGTTGTAATAGAAGTCGACGGTCTTGGCCGCCGAGCCGTCGTTGGTCAGCAGGTAGCGTTTGATGTAGATGGCTCGGACCGGCTGGCCGCCATTGTCATTGGGGAAGTTGATGTTCTTGGGGCAGAAGTCGTACTGATCGACCAGGATGTTACTGCCGCCGGCCGTCAAGCGACTGGACGAGTGCACGACGTTTGTATCCGTCACGTAGGCCTGAGTGTGGTCGGCGTAATCTCCGGCTTCGTTGCTGAGCCAATAGGTCATGCCGTCTATGCGTAGGCCGGCCAGGGCCTGGTTGACGTGCATCTGCCCGCGTGAGCCGGCCGGCAACATGGCCGGGAAAGTATCGTCGCCGTCAACGTACCCTTCGTTCTTGGTGCCCACGCCCCACACGCATCCTGCCGAGGGGAAGTACATGTCATAGAGCGTGCCGTTCTGATCTATCTGCACGTTGGTGTAGTTGTTGCCGACGACCGCTTCCTCCTTCCAGAAGTGTACGTTGGGGAAGCCTTCGCCTGGGTTGGCGTTGCCATGACCTCGTCCCGGCCAGGCGAGCTTGACCGTGTAGCTGAAGACCTCGGCTGAGTCGCTTGGATCGTCGCAGACATCATCGCCGCATCCGGAGTTGTTCGCGAAGACCTCGATGCCGCCGCTGGTGTGCCAGACTCCGATCTTGTACTTGACTACCGTTCCGTACGACTGAGCAGGAATGGCAGCTGTGATCCAGTCGATGTTGTTGGGGATGGCCGCCTCGTTATGGTCCCAGGCCATGGCGACCGCCGTACCGTTCGTGGCCGTCCCGAAGGCGCCCTGTGGCTCGCTGCCATCGGTCGTGTAGTAGACGGCCGCGTTCGTCCACCAGAAGGAGTAACCCACGCGAGCCCAGATGCTGATGGCCTCACCTTCGCGCGGCGCGTCCGGTTCGCGCATGGTGACATCGGCCGGTTTGCCATAGACGTGAGTGGTGGGATCGTGCCCGACGAAATCGGGGGTGGCCCACACCGCAGGGGCTGCCACTAGCACCGCCAGGGCGATGGACCAGGCCTGCAATCTGCTTGCGTGTGCCATTTTCCTCTCCTTGGGCATCGGGGCCACGCCAGACATGGCCCCGCCCGGCTCTCGGCTGGGCTGACTGTGCTCATCGCGGCCCCAGTAAAATGTTTTACTGGACGGATGGGCTGCAGGGCAAGCTTTTTCTTGGCGATTTGCGTTCAGAGAGAGTCAGGATTCACAGGAAAAGTGGCACGATCGCGGCATTTAGTCAGTTGGCAGGTGCCGGGCCAGTCGACTCGCGGACAATCAGTTCCACAGGCACGACTTCCTGGCAGACACGGTCGGCTTGCCCCCGTAGACGCTCGATCAACCGCTGGCAAGCACGTCGCCCCAACTCGAACAAAGGCGTTCGGATGGTGGTCAACGAAGGCGTGACGAAACGAGCGTGGTGCATGTCGTCGCAGCCAATCACACTCACGTCGCCAGGCACACGGTATCCGATGGCCAACAGCCGCTGAATGGCACCGGCTGCCATCTTGTCGTTGCCGGTGAAGATCGCGGTCAGGCCGGTATGCCTTCGCACCAGAGCCTCGGCAGCCTCCCCGCCGCCTTCTTCCGTATAGAGGCCGTCCTCCATCTGGTTGGCGGGCAGCTCGATCCCGTTCTGGGCTAGCTGCTCCGAAAACGCCTTCTTTAGTTGGCGAGCGGTTTCCACGTCGCCTGCACCGTGGATCATGCCGATACTACGATGCCCCAAGCTAACGAGGTGATCGGCGGCCAGCCGACCGGCGCTGGCGTAGTCTGCCACCACCGAATCAACCTTGTCCCAGACGTTGTTCACCAGCATCAACGGCCGTTGTCGATCCTTGAACTTGTTGATGAAGCGATGCTCGTCGTTGACGCCCATGAAAAGCATGCCGTCGACAAAACAGCGGTCGAACAGGTCGAGGTAGCGTCGCTGGCGGACAAAGGCCGAACCCGCCGCCTCCAACAGGATCTTGTAGCCGGCCCGCGTGGCTCGATCGTAAATGCCGCTGATAAGCTCGCCGAAATAGGGGTCCGCGAAGGTGTGCCCCAAATGTGGAACCAGGATGGCCAGGATGTTGCTACGCCGGTTCTGCAGGCCCTGGGCCAGCCGATTGGGCCGATAACCCAACCTCTCGATGACTTCGAGGACTCGCTCGCGGGTGGGTTGGCTGATGCGGGCATCGCCGTTATTAAGCACGAGGGAGACGGTAGTTAAGGACACCCCGCTGGCCTCGGCCACATCACGGATGCTGACCGGCCTGGCTGCTGCACCATTTTTCGTGTTCCGTAGGGCCATTTTGCTCATTTCGCTCGCGCTAATAGAATGGCAACCAGCTGAAAAGTGACTATTATGCGGGTATCCGTCAGCAGGTCCATTGCCTCGGACGAAATTCACCTCCACTTTAATGCCGGTTTCGTGTCACTCGAAGAAGCATAGTTCGCTTTCAAATGTCCCGAAATCTCTTGACAAACAGGCCCGATATCCGGTAAAACATTTTACTGGGATAGGGGCATGCGATCAAGAACAACTTGTCGCAAGTTCTCCTGTCCCACGCAGGTCAAAGAGAACCGAGGAATGGAGGGCTTCGGGTCAACCCAACTCGAATGAAATAGACCCATTGTGGGCAGGGCCCTTTCGGCGCGTAATCAGAAGACACTGAGTCGTTCAGGCGGGAGTGGCTTCGCGCGTGTGTGCCGCGGTCGATCGACCGATCCCGACCATCGCGCGATATCACGCCCGGGAAGGAGCAGATCATGAGGTCCCCTTGTACTTTTCAGCAGTTCAAGCTGGGAACGCTCGCATCTTTGGCTGTCACAACGCTCGTCCTTGGCCAAGTCACTTTTGATGGCACCATTAATTTCGGGGCGAATCAGGAGTGGGGCGACGCCAAGCTTATGGCCCTGCAGGACAACTACACGGGGTACGGCGATCAACTCCTGCAGCCAGGGGGCTTCCCCGGTTCGGAGTT
>JBJKSL010000439.1:0-5119 GCA_046704145.1 Phycisphaerae bacterium | reverse complement strand
CTTGGGTTGAGCCTCGGAGCCACTGGTCAACAGCACCGCCGCCGTCGACGCGATTCTCGCCTTCCGCAACGAGGCCCACGACAGCCTACTACGCACCAGGGCCGAGACCTTGCCCGTCTTACTCAGTGTTGCCGCGAGCTTCTCCAGCAGTACCAGGCGATCCTTGATCGGCGAGAGGTCCGTGCCCTGCGACTCGATGCGCTCCACCAAAGGCCCGGCGGTCAATACATGCTTTACATCGAGGGTTTCCAATGAATGCAGAATGTTGCGCGTGCCGGTAGTCCAATTGACCAGGACCGGCGTCTTGCCCGCAAACATGCACGACAGATATACGACATTGGCGGCCACTGAAGCGGGCAGCATGATCCCGATTCGCTCGCCCTCCAGCCGCTCGATCGCCGGCCGCAACGCCATGATTCCCAGGACAATATCGCGGTACGACTTGACCCCGCTGATCTGGTCGGCGGCGGCCGGCCGATCCGGATCTCGCTCGGCTTGCTTGAGAAAAACCTCGGCCAGGTTCTGCCCCTCGGGAAACAACACTCGCGTGTGCCGCCGCGGCTGAAACCAGCGCGGCGGCGCCGGCTTGACCTCAACCTGTCCCGCGGAAACCATCTGCCCGCGCGCGGCCAGCATCACGTCCGCCACGGTCTGCAGGTTGTCCACATCGGCCCCGTCGTAGCCGAACTCCTTGCCCAGCCAAACCACCAGGTCTGCGCGGGCCAGGCTGTCCATGCCGAGGTCATAAGCTAGCCGATCCTCATCACGCGGATTCGGCGTGCCGGTCAACTCGGCGATGTAGTCGCGGACGATTCGCCGGGTGTTTTCGGGCACGTCGTCCACGCTGCCGGCCAGCAGCATGGGCGCAGGCTCCGGCTGTTGAACCGGCCCGCCGCCCTCCCAGATGGTGTAAGGCACATGCGTATTGGGCGGAGCGTCCTCGTTGTAAAATCGCTGCAAATACTCGTTGATTTCGTTGCGGCCGGCGGTACGCGGCAGATCGGCCGGCTCGAACAACTCTATGGTCACGCGACGCCCCGGCGTGAACAGCAGGAAGTTCGCCAGCAAATACAGCACACCTCGCGAAACATTTCGCGACACTCTAGGCGTGCCTTGGGCATGGCTGAAACTGCTGCCCCACAGGCCGCGCATCCGCACCAGCACCACGCGAGCGTCAGGCACCTGCTGCAGGAGCGATTCCACGCCGCTGTTGCCGCGCAAGTCCTCGTACCGCGAGCGATACGCGTGCCCCGACGGATACATCAACAAATTGGCGCCGCCCTTGAGATCGCCGATGAGCTCGCGAATAGCCGCCTCAATCTGCGGCCGCGCCCCGATACCCCGCTTGCGAATGTCCGGCATGGCCACCACGCCGATGCGCTTGGCCAACCAGCGAATGAAGAAGCGGTCGATTTGATCCTGATCGGCCAACGCCCGCGGTGCGAATCGGCCTTGCAGATGAGTCACCAGGATGATCGGATCGATCAGTGCCGGGTGATTCGGCAGAAACACGATCTGATGCACGCCCTTGCGAACAACCGCGTCGAGGCCCTTAACCTCCACGCGATACCGAAGCGACAACAGCGCTTTGATACAGCCGGCTATCGTGCGATTAACTAAACTCATTGTGCCTTTTATGGTTTCCTGCTGGTCTGCTGGTGCGGGAATCCTTTCCCGCGATCTTCGCCCGCCAGTCACACCTCTCCGGCGCACTGCAGCATTCGCACCAGAGCATCGACCCGCGTCTGCACAGCCGGTGCAGCGATAACAACCAAGCGGCCTCCCGCCGTCGCCTCGCCTGCCGGACGACAGTCTACCCCACTGGCCGAGACATCAACATATAAGATGCCGCCCGACGTGGGCACGAAGCCCTTGGCCCGATAGATGTGCGGCTGAAGCGCCCGCAATTCGACCAGCAAACGCTCGGCATCGATCGGCCGATCGAACACGATCGTGCGTGTCACGTAATTCGGGTCGGCACACGCCGCATATTGCCCCGCCAGCGAGCGACGAGCCTCGCCCGCGCTGGCCGATGTGAACACGCCGAAATCCACGTCGCACTGCACCGCCCGCACGAGCTCCGCGGACGGATTGATCCGCCGGACCTCTTGCTCTACCTCAGCGATGCGTTGTTCGTCGTGCAGATCAACCTTATTGATGATAGCCAGGTCCGCCGCCTCAACCTGGGCAACGATATTGGGTAGCGTTTCCAGCAAGGCCGGAAAGCTCCCCGGATCGATAACCGTTACTATCCGCTGCAACTCGTAATACGCGTCCAGCCGTGTCTCGGCGAGCATCTGGCCGACCACCTTAGGGTCGGCGATGCCGCTTGCCTCGACCACCACGCCCGCAGGAGAGCCAGCACCGGGCGCACTCGTGCCAGCAACTTCGCGCAACACGCGAACGAACTCACCCACCAGGCAACGGCAGAAGATGCTGCCTCCAGGTATGCTCACCAGTTCGCCCGGCGGCAGCTCCAACAGTTGACCGTCCACGTCCACCTGGCCGAACTCGTTGACCAACCACACCATCGGCCGGCCGCGATAGCGTTCGATCAGCCGCCGCAGCAAGGTAGTCTTGCCACTGCCGAGAAAACCGGTAATCAACGAGAGAGGAATCATGCCAGAACTACTGTCCCCTCAAACTCCAGACGGCTGAGAGCTGAAAGCTTCTTTTGCCACCTCACGACTTCTTCTTCGACTCGACTTTCTCCTCAATCGCTCCGATCAGCGTCGTAATGTCCGGAATGATCGAGGGGAACTTCACCTCGCCGTCGATGCAGATGGTCGGAATCTGACCGACGCCCAGCTTCGACATGTGCCCCAGGCCGCCGCGAGTCGTGATCTTGTGCTCGTTGACCACCACCTTGTCGCCGAACTTCTCAGCTGCCCGCTCGACCGCATTGACCATATATTGGCACGGGGCACACGAGGCCGAATCAAGCGTAACCACGTCAATGATCACGCGATCTTCGCTGGAGTAATCCGGCAGTCTGACGTCTTCAAAGGCATCCACGGCTTCAGCTTGCGTCGCCGCTCGGGCGACGTTGCGCTGATACTCGTCGTGCAACATCTGAGCCACGGCCTGCAGATTCGCCTCCGGCGTGGCGTACGGCAAATCGCACCCCGGCGCGAGCACAAAACCACTGGTCCCGCCGATGTCCAGACAACGAATTGCATCCTTGCGGGACGCGGCTTCATCGCCCAGCAACAGCACGGTGGTCAGCTTCAGATTGCCGCCGAAGCTCTTGCCGTTGGCTCTCGCGAGTTCCGCCAGCTTGGCCAGATCGATGTTCTCGTCGACCGAAACATTATCGCAGTGGGTGCTGCACATGTTCTCGAGGTTGCGAGTCGCGTTGCCGCACACGAACAGCGACGACAACGCCCCGCAACTGCGAACGTGATCGAACACCCGATCGACATACGCGGTCACGAACTCCGCAAAGTGCTTGGGCGAGATCTGACTGGTCATGGGATCGACCACCGCCACCACGTCCGCCCCCTGCTCCACGTAGAAGTCCGCCGCCTTGCAGCACACCTCCGCACAGTGCTCGATCACCTGCTTGACCCCGTCCGGACTGTTGAACATCTCCAGGAAGATGTTCGTGCCCATCAGGTGCAGGGCCAGCGTGAACGGCCCGGTGATAAGGCCATACAACGCAACCTCGCCACCGATCTGCCGCCGCAGCGCGTTCATGGCCTCAGCCACTACCGGGTACCGCCGCTTGCTCGTATCGAAGGTCGGCAACTCACGCAAACCCGCAGCACCACTCGATGCGAGCGGATGCGAGGTCACCGACGGTGGCGTCTCATCAGCCCACCTCAGTTGGCAGCCCAGCACCTCGGCCTCCAACTGCAGATCGAACACCACGGGCAGCCCGTCGGGCTTGTACAGTTCGCAGGCCCGGCTCAGACCGCGCACCAGCAACTCGCTCGACCGCAGGTAGTCCTGTGCCGACGCCCCGATGATCTTGCCGCCATGCACCCCAACGAACGGCACCCAGGCCGGGCGGGAGGTCGTCTGCCCCTTCAACGCTGACAGCAGAATATCTTTGCCTCTCACGTCATTCCTCCAGGTTTTCAGGCTATGAGCTCACTATCGTACAAATGCCCGGCGAACAGCGAAAGGGCCGACTGGGCAGCGACATATTGCTCATAAAGAGCGAGAAGGATCGCAGCACAATGACACGTTTCTGGTGGATAACTGGTGCAGCTAATGCATTCTGTGCGGTTGCCGCCGGGGCCTTCGCCGCTCACGGCCTTCGCGATCGGCTCGAGCCGCGCATGCTCGAAGTGTTCGAAACTGGCGCACGATATCAGATGTACCACGCGCTGGCCCTGCTGGCCGTCGGCATCCTGGCCATGCGCTCGCCCTCTGCCCTGACCACCGCCGCCGGCTGGTGCTTCTTCATCGGCATCGTGCTGTTCTCCGGCAGCCTCTACGCCCTGGCCACCACCGGCCTGACCCGTCTCGGCATCATCACCCCTTTCGGCGGCACCCTCTTCCTGGCCGGCTGGCTACTGCTCATCATCGCCGCAGCACGGATTTTAAGCTGATTCTTCCAACAAGAAAGAACTGCCCACAGATCACACAGATTGACACAGATTACGATGACCTTTTCTTATCCGTGTCCATCCGTGCCATCCGTGGTCAACGTCTTCATCACCGCTTCTTCGGCGGACGCAGATCCAACTGCGACGGGGCGGGCGTGAAGCTCGCCTGGAAGGCAGCCATGTCCTTCTGCAGGTCGGCCACGATGTCCGGATACTTGGCCGCGATGTCGAACTTCTCCGAAGGATCGGTCAACACGTCGAACAGCAGCGGCGGGTTCTGTGGCTTGACACCCATGTTGTGGCAATAGACAGACGTCTGCACGTGAAGTTTGTAACACCCCTTGCGATACGCGAACAGCTCAGCTCCGTTGTAGTAATACATGCGATCCCGCGCCGAGGGCCCCTTGCCAAAGAGCAAGGCTGAGATGTCGTAGCCGTCCAGCGGCCGATCGCTCGGTATGGGCAAGCCCGCAATCTTCATCATCGTCGGCAGCAAATCGAGCGTCGCAGCCAACTCTTGCGTCACGGCAGGCTTGATCTTGCCCGGCCACCAGGCGATGCCCGGC
>JBJKSL010000438.1:0-3367 GCA_046704145.1 Phycisphaerae bacterium | reverse complement strand
CCCGTACTCATGCTGGAGCTGGACAACACGCCAGGCGCCTTTGCGGCCGGCTGCCGAAGGCTGGCCGAGCAGAACATTAACGTCACCTACGCCTACTGCACGACCGGCCCGACCATGAAGGGGGCGTGGGCGGTCTTTAAGATTGACGAAATAGACCGCGCCATGCAGATGCTTGGGAAGAAGTAGGCCTTACTGCTCCGGCGTATCGCTGATTTGGCGGAAGAACTCGACGTAGTTGTGCTTGTTGGGTCCGCCGCCCTCGACCCACTGCATCGACAACTGCGGATGCCTGTCCAGCACTCCCGAGAGCATGTAGGGAATGGTGTATCCCCACTCGATCTTCTCGCGCAGCGGGATGATGTGTTTGCCGATCACGTCCAGGATCGGCACGATGTTGAACTTGGGAATCTTGAGGAATCCCAGCAGCAGTTCCAGCGGACAGTTGCCGGCCGCGCGGCCAAGGCCGTAGAGCGTGCCGTCGACGTAGTTCGCGCCGCGGATGATGCCTTCGATGGAATTTGCGAAGGCCAACTGCTGGTTGTTGTGCGCGTGGACGCCCACTTCCTTGGTCTTGAGGTACATGCGGAATCGCTCGATCAGGTAGTGGATCGTCTCGCTGTAGAGCGCGCCGAAGCTGTCCACCACGTAGACGGCCAGGACCTTGGTCTCCTCCTCGATCTGCTGCAGGGCCTCGTCCAGGAACGGGCCACCCTCGTGCGAGATGGCCATGATGTTGATGGTGGCCAGGTAGCCTTTGTCGGTGGCGTTGTTGGCCATTCGTATGGCCTTGTCTATGTCCTTGACGTACGTCGCCACGCGGATCATGTCCACCACGGACTGGTCCTTGGGGACTATGTCGTCGGGGTTGGCCTTGTGTGCATCCTGCATGACCGAGAGCTTCGTGCCGGCCGGGTCCACGCCCTCGGTCGCTCGCTTGAGCATGTCCTCATCGCAGAAGCGCCACGGGCCGAACTCGGCCGGAGAGAACTTCGACTTGCTGTTGCGATATCCCAGCTCGACATAATCCACGCCGGCCTCGCAGCACGCGCGATAGACCGCGCGCACGGTCTCCAGCTCGAAGTACGAGTTATTGGCCAGTCCACCATCGCGGATGGTGCAGTCGAAGACCTTTATCTGTGGTCGATACATGGGCATTGCCTTCCTTCAGCTCCTGTATGCCTCTAACCGCCAAGTGACGATTGCCTGGCGGCGATCAGCAAACCGTGAAGATACTCCGGGACGCTACGCCGAGTCAACGCCGCGTGGCTTGCCAACGCGAAGCTCCTCGCCGCAGAGCGGCAAGAAGCGAAGACTGGGCCCTGTAGGATTCGAACCTACGACCAAGGGATTATGAGTCCCCTGCTCTAACCGCTGAGCTAAGGGCCCGTTTGGCAATGCCGCACGCGGAATAGTCCACAGCGATTCTGCGCACTTCAGCGGCAAATGCAAGCGATTAAAAAGACAGGCGGGCAAGATTTGGAAGGGGGAGCGACGACAATCTATCTGTCGATTGGAGTATGAAAAGGGGAAATACACAACCGCAGCCTGCGCGGGCAGGCCAGCAAAGCGGATCCAAACGCACCGCCCCGGACATGCACCCCGATGCCGGGTCGCCCGACTGGCGCCCGGCACGGGGTTATTGTCAGATGTTCGGCTTCGTTAGCCGGCGTGGGGGCTTAGCGCCTGCCGCGTCCGCCGCCGAAACCGCCACCACCGCCGCGGTCCTCGCGAGGCTTGGCCTCGTTGACCGTCAACGGGCGCCCGCCGAAATCCTTGCCGTTGAGGGCACCGATTGCGGCCTGCGCTTCCTGGTCGCTTCCCATCTCCACGAAGCCGAAGCCCTTGCTGCGGCCCGTGGCGCGGTCGATGATGACCTGGGCGCTTTGGACTTGGCCATGCTGGCCAAACAACTGCTGCAGGTCTGCATCGGACGTGGTGTAGGGAAGGTTCCCAACATACAACTTCTTGCCCATTTCTCATTCTCCTGTTCTGGGCATTCAGGCCGCTTTTCGCTTTCGGGCCCGCATCGAAAGAGACCGACGTTCCGGTCCACAAAGGTAGGAGGCGAATGAGTGGACAAGTACAGCCCCATATCGTTCAGCCAATCCAACCTCCACAAAGTATAGCAGGCCATTTTTGGCAACACAATCCAGTAATTTTGCTAGTTTTGGAAAGTTTTTTGGGGTGCCCCCCAAAAAAAGAGGGGTGTTTTCGTCATTGCGGGGGGCAAGCTACCGAAGGTGGAGCTGCACACCCTTATCCTTCCACTGACGCAGGAGCTCGTTGCCTTGGGTCATGAGGCCGGACATCTGGTCAACCAAGTCAACCATGCGGTTGTAGAGGTTGGGGTCGTTAAGCAATTTGCCCAGCGAGCCCTCCTTGCTCTGAGCCTGCAGGAGCAGGATATTGAGGCTCTCGAGGGACTTGGCGGCAAGCTCGGTATCCTTCAGGAACTGCTGCGTCAGCACCTCGATGCTTTGTGAGGCCCTGCTTGTAGCCCTGTCCATGGTGCTCATGAGGTCCGAGGCCTTCCTGGCCGTGTGCTCGGCCTCCAGCACCAGATCGTGGACGGAGTTCATCGTGACGGTGGCGTCCGCCATGAAGCCGTTGAGCCTGCTGAGAGTCTCCTTGATGTTCCGCTGATTCTCCTTGTCGCCCATGATGGCCAGGATCGCGTCGAGCGATTCGTTGAGCTTGATGATGGCCCCGGCAATGCCCCCCTGTTTGGGCACGGGCCCTGTCGCTGGAGCTGTGGAGGTCTGTTCGACTGTTGTCAGCAGGCTGTTGAGATTACTGCTGAGCTTCGTGAAGCTGTTGAGCATGGGCCCGGCCTCGGCCATCAAATCGAACGAAGGCTGGCCTTGTATCACCGCTCCGGCGGCCAGAAACTGCGGCTGGCCCGGCGATATCTTGCCACGGGGGCTGAGGTCGATGCTCGAACCGCCGATGCCGCCAAAGCCGCTGGTTATGGTGGCCACAACGTTTGAGGGAATCTGACGTCCTCTGTCGATGTGGACTCGCGCCCGGACTTTGCCAGTGTCGACAAAACCCAGCTTGGTGACCTTGCCGACCTTCAAGCCCGAGAGGGTCACAATATCGCCGGTCTTGAGGCCTCGCGCGTTGGGGAAGTCAATGCAGATACTGTAGCCGCCTTCAAAAACTTCGGGAACGCCGGCGAAGAGGATGATCATGGCCGACAGCAGCACCAGTGCCCCGAGCACGGTCAGGCCGACGCCAAGATTCTTGGACTTGGGTTCCATGATTAGTCCTCTTGCCCGCCATATATCATAAGCCGCCTCCGATATCCAATTCCTTGAGTTCTTCATCGCTGGCGTGGCCCTCGATGAATCTCTTGACAGTTTCGTTC
>JBJKSL010000437.1:0-6270 GCA_046704145.1 Phycisphaerae bacterium | reverse complement strand
GTACTGAAGGTGGTGGACGCGTTCCTGGAATTCTTCATCGAGGAGAGCTGCGGCTATTGCACGCCTTGCAGAGTGGGCAATGTGCTGCTGCGTGAGTGGGTGCAGAAGATCATGCAGGGCAAGGGGACGCCGGAGGATCTGGAGTATCTGCAGGAACTCGGCCAGACCATCAAGACCATGAGCCGGTGTGGCCTGGGGCAGACGTCGGCCAATCCGGTGCTGACCACGTTGAAGAACTTCCGCGGACTGTACGAATCGCTGTTGGCGGCAGAGGCGGACGGTCTCAAGCGGTCGTTCGATCTGCGGGCGGCGCTGCGGCCGGCGGAGCAGATTGCCGATCGCGGCAGCGTGCGGTTCGAGGTGAGCGGGATGTGAAAAAAGCTATGAGCTATCAGCTGTGAGCTGTGAGCCAGAAAGAACTGCGTCTGCTTTCTTCTGCGGCTCAAAGCTCATAGCCCAAAGCTCACAGCCCTTCTTGCGAGTAAGACAATGAGTCAGGAAGTCTCGTTAATCATTGACGGTGTTGAGATCAAGGCCCAGGCGGGGCAGACCATCCTTGAGGCGGCGGATGCCGCGGGGGTGTACATTCCGCGGCTGTGTGCGATGAAAGGGCTGACGCCCTCGGGCAGTTGCCGGGTCTGCACGGTGATGGTGAACGGCCGACCGCAGGCAGCATGCACGCAGCCGGTGGCCGCCGGGGCCGTGGTCGAGAACGACTGCGAGAAGCTGCGAGCATATCGGCGAAACCTGGTCGAGATGCTGTTCGTCGAAGGCAATCACTTCTGCATGTTCTGCGAGAAGAGCGGTAACTGCGAGCTGCAGGCGATGGCGTACCGCTTTGGCATTACCGCGCCGAAGTATCCGTACCTGTTCCCGAAACGCGAGGTGGACGCGTCGCATCCCGATCTGTTCGTCGATCGCAATCGCTGCATCTTGTGCGGGCGATGCGTGCGGGCTTCGCAAGAGGTGGACGGCAAGGGAGCCTTGGGCTTCGTCGGACGCGGACCGCACAAGCAGGTGGCTGCGGATGCAGCGGAGGGCCTGGGCGAGACGAAGGTCTCGGCCGCGGATCGGGCTGCGGCTGCATGTCCGACCGGAGCCTTGGTGGTCAAACGCGTGGGCTATGCAGTGCCGGTCGGGCAGCGGAAGTACGATCACGAGCCGATCGGGGCGGAGATTGAGAAGAAGTGAGTGAGGTTTTGTAGTTTGGAATTTGGATTGTGGATTTGAAGAGAAGAGTCTTTTGCCCGCAGATTCACGCAGATGGAGCAGATGAAGAGGAAGACAGATTAAAGATGCAGAATCTCAGATTGGAAATCTCGGAGTTCAAGTTCCGGACGTGAGACGCCTTTAACTCCAGTATTCCATCTGCTTTTGAGTTCATCTGTTTCATTCGCATCAATCTGGGGGCAAGACTTCTTTGCCTTCGCTGTGCTGTGAGTCTCTGTGGTTTGATTAACAACGAGACGGATTATGTCCAAACCGAAAGTAGCTACGACGTCGCTGGCAGGGTGCTTTGGGTGTCACATGTCCTTGCTGGACATTGACGAGCGCATCCTGAAGCTGGTGGAACTGGTGGACTTCGACAAATCGCCAGTGGACGACATCAAGGAGTTCACCGGTCGTTGTGCGGTCGGCCTGATCGAGGGCGGCTGCTGCAACGAGGAGAACGTGCACGTGCTGCAGGAGTTCCGCAAGCACTGCGACGTGCTGATCTCTGTGGGCGACTGTGCGATCATGGGCGGCATCCCCGCCATGCGTAACACCATCCCGCTGCAGGAGTGCCTGGACGAAGCTTATCTTAACGGCGTGACCGTACACAACCCGGCCGGGCAGATTCCCAACGATCCGGAGATACCGCTGCTGCTGGACAAGGTCTATCCGTGCAACGAGGTGGTCAAGATCGATTATCACCTGCCGGGATGTCCGCCGCCTGCGGATACGCTGTGGCAGGCGCTGACGGCGCTGCTGACGGGCAAGCCGCTGGAGTTGCCGTACGAGTTGATTAAGTACGATTAGCAGTTCGTAGTTGGTAATTTGTAGTTTGTAATTCGGTCTTTACTGCGGCACCACAAACTATTAACTACAAACTCCAAACTACAGGTTCGGAGGTCTCCGTGACAGCCATGAACGGTTCCAAACGCATCGTCATCGAGCCGGTTACGCGCGTTGAAGGGCACGGCAAGGTGACGATTCTGCTCGACGACGCCGGCCAGGTGCAACAGGCTCGGCTGCACATCGTCGAGTTCCGCGGGTTCGAACGCTTTGTGCAGGGGCGGCCTTACTGGGAGGTGCCGGTGCTGGTGCAGCGTTTGTGCGGCATCTGCCCGGTCAGCCACCATTTGGCGGCGGCCAAGGCCATGGACCGCATCGTGGGCGGCGAGAAACTCACGCCCACGGCCGAGAAGGTGCGACGGCTCATGCACTATGGGCAGACGTTCCAGTCGCACGCTTTGCACTTCTTCCACTTGGTGTCGCCCGACCTGCTGTTCGGCTTCGATGCCGATCCAGCCATCCGCAACGTCATTGGCGTGGCCGCCAAGTATCCGGAACTGGCCGTGCAGGGCGTGATGATGCGCAAGTACGGCCAGGAGATCATCAAGATCACCGCCGGTAAGAAGATCCACGGTACGGGTGCCATTCCTGGCGGCGTCAACAAGAACGTGTCGGTCGCCGAGCGCGATGCGCTGCTGAAGGATCTGGATCAGATGACGGCCTGGGCAAAGTCGGCGCTGAAACTGGCTCAGGACTACACCGTCGAGCACTTGGAGAGGTTGGCTCCGTTCGGATCATTCCAGTCGAATCACCTGTCGTTGATCCGCGAAGACGGGGCCATGGATCTGTACCACGGCAATCTGCGAGCGATCGACGCAGAGGGCCAGCGGATATTTGATCAGGTCGATTACTCGAAGTACATGGATTATATCGCAGAGGAAGTGCGGCCCTGGTCGTACATGAAGTTCCCGTTCATCAAGTCGCTCGGGCCGGAGAGCGGCTGGTATCGCGTGGGGCCGTTGGCGCGTTTGAACACGTGCGACTTCATCGACACGCCCGAGGCGGAGGCCGCCCGCAAGCAGTTCGTGGCGGTTACGCAGGGTAAGCCCAACAACGTGACCATGGCGTACCACTGGGCGAGAATGGTCGAACTGCTGCATGCTATCGAGAAGATCACCGCTCTGCTGCACGACAAGGATCTGCAGGGCACGGACCTGGTGACTATGGGCGATCGTCGCGAGGAGGGCGTGGGGTTGATCGAGGCTCCGCGCGGCACACTGTTCCATCACTATCGCGTCAACAAGGACGACCAGGTGACCATGGCAAACCTGATCGTGTCCACCACGCACAACAACGAGCCGATGAATCGTGCGGTTACCAGGGTGGCACGCGATTATCTGTCGGGCGTCAAGATCACCGAAGGCTTGCTCAACCACGTTGAGGTGGCCATTCGGGCGTACGACCCGTGCCTGTCGTGTGCGACGCATGCTATCGGAAAGATGGCGCTGACCGTGGAGCTGATGTCAGCGGACGGTGTGCTTTTGGATTCGGCAAGTCGGTGAGGCCCGTGTGGGACGGTCATTTTGCCGGTCCGGGCAGACCGGCTGGAAGCCGGTCCCACAGAAGAGCGTTTTTTTGTCCCCGCAGAGGGATTGGGAACGGATGGAGAACGGTTCTCTGCGAATCCTGGTGATTGGATACGGCAACCCCGGGCGGCTGGATGACGGTCTGGGACCGGCGCTGGCGGATGCGCTCGAGCAGATGGCTCTGCCGGGTGTGACCGTTGAGTCCGATTACCAGTTGACCGTAGAGGATGCGGCGGCGGTGGCGGCGCACGACGTTGTGATCTTCGCCGACGCGGCGTGCGATGGTCGCGAGCCGTTCACGTTCAGGCGGCTGGCGGCGGTAGACGGCGAGAGAATAGACGACGTCCCTGGCCCGCGATTCACCAGCCATCATCTGGCGCCAGCGGACGTGCTGGAGTTGGCCCGACGCTTATTCCGGGGCCGGCCTGAAGGGTACTTGCTGGCCATCCGCGGCTACGATTTCAATGAGTTCGGCGAGGGGCTGTCCGTGGGGGCACGGGCCAACCTCGAGCGGGCGGTGGAATTCTTGGCGGCAGCCATCGAGTTGAAGGTTGCCGAGGGGGCGGGCGGATCGAAACTTGAATCGACCTCGACGCATGGAGAGCTGAAATGCAGGACGGCAAGCATGTGATTCTCGCCATTGACGACGATCAGGACATACTGGACGCTCTCGGCATGGTGCTGCAGGCGAACGGATATTGCTTCTGCGAGGCCCACAGTGCCGAGGAGGGCCTGAAGTGCTTCAAGCAGAATCGGCCGGACCTGATCATCGTTGACTTGATGATGGAGGAGGTCGACGCCGGCACCAACTTCGTCAAGGAGTTGCGCGTGCAGGGTAACACCGCGCCTGTCTACATGCTCAGCTCGGTGGGTGACAACCTCAACTCAAATGCGGACTACTCCGCCCTGGGACTAAGCGGCGTGTTCCAGAAACCCCTGAACCCGGACATGTTGCTGACCATCCTGCGGACCAAGCTCTGCCAATGATTGCGAGCGTCATATCTATGCGCTTAAAATGTGTGCCCTCCCGCGGCTCCCCGAGCACTGTCCGCGAAAGGCCTACGCGCCATTCGCCGCGCGCACAAATACGCGAATGCGTATCAGAAGTATCGCAGGTGGAAGCCGCCGTCGACGTTGATTACTTCGCCGGTGGAAAAGGGCAGATCTCCACGTGCGAGAGCGGCGACGGCCTTGCCGACGTCTTCGGGGGTGCCCCAGCGTTTGATGGGGCTGAAGCCTTCGGCGATGAGCTTGTCGTACTTCTTTTTCACCGCGGCGGTCATGTCGGTTTCAACCACACCCGGTCGCACTTCGTAAACCCCGATGCCGTACTTGGCCAGCTCGACGGCGAACAGGGCAGTGGCCATTGAGACGCCGGCCTTGCTGATGCAGTACTCGCCGCGGTTGGTGCTGACCGCATAGGCACTAATTGATGACACGTTGATGATCGCGGCCGAGGGAATGGCCTTGTCGCGCAGTTGCTGAACCATGAGCTTGGCCGCGGCCTGGGTCAGGAAGAACGGGGCCTTGAGGTTGGTGTCCATGACCAGGTCGAAGCTGTCCGGCGGCATTTCCAGCAACTCGTATCGTTGCGGCGGGGCGATGCCTGCGTTGTTGACCAGCAGGTCGAGACGGCCGAGGTTCTCCATGCAGAAGTCCAGCAGCAGGTCGCGATGTTCGGCGTGGGCGATGTCGGCCTGACAACTGAGCGCGCGTCCGCCGTCGGTTTCGATCAGCCGACAGGTTTCTTCCGCGGCGTCGAGATTGCTGTTGTAGTTCACCAGAATGGTGAAGCCTTCCTTGGCCAAGGCCAGGCAGATTCCACGGCCGATACCTCGCGAGCCTCCGGTGACGAGTGCGACAGGCTGATTGGGCTTGTCCGCCATACAGATGACCTCCTCCATGTGGACCCAACGTTCGGCGGTTGGTTCCGGTCGGCACTACTGTACGCAGGATGTGCGAGCGTGCAAGAGGAGGAGTGCTGAATACCGAATGTAGAATGTTGAACGCAGAATGTTGAATCAAGACGGAGGACTGTGGGTGTCGACTCGAGTTGGGAGGGGGGCGAGGTCATGACAGCAGATTACTCGAGGCCGTCGCTTCGGCCGTCCTTGATGGCGGGGACGACCTCGCTGATGCAGCGGTCGATGGTTTGCATGAGGTGCTCGAGGTTCTCACTGGTGATGCAGAGCGGCGGCATCACGACGATAGTGTCGGCGAGTGGGCGTATGATGACGCCGTACCGCCGGGCGTGGGCGCAGACCTGTGCGCCGACCTGCTGGCCGTAGCCATACGGTGCGCGGGTGGGCTTGTCACGCACGATTTCGATGCCGGCCATCAGCCCGCACTGGCGAATGTCGCCCACGTGCGGCTTTTCGCAAAGACGCTGCAGACGCGAGGCCAGCAGGGCGATCTTGGCTTGGAGCGGCTCCAGCACGCGGTCGCTTTCGAAGATGTCCAGTGAGGCCAGAGCTGCTGCACAGCCGAGGGGGTTCCCGGTGAAGGTGTGGCCGTGATAGAAGGTGCGGCCGCTGTCGATCGGGCCGAGGAAGGCTTCGTAGATGCGGTCGGTGGCGAGGGTGGCGGCCAGCGGCAGATATCCGCCGGTGAGCCCCTTCGAGAGACAGAGCAGGTCGGGGGCGACGGCCTCATGCTCGCAGGCGAACATCCGACCGGTACGGCCGAAGCC
>JBJKSL010000436.1:0-2827 GCA_046704145.1 Phycisphaerae bacterium | reverse complement strand
TGCTGGGCCAGGCCGCCAAGACCGGCCAGACCGCGCTGGCCGCCCTGCAGCAGCCCCGGGAGATTCCCGGCGTCAACACTCGTACAGCTGCCTTCCTGACAAGCTTTGCCAAGCTCATCCACGATATCGAAGCCTCTCTCGCACGCGGCACGGCCATTCACGACCTGCTCGACCAGGTCGTCCAGCAGACCGGCCTGTACGCCATGTGGGTGCAGCAACAGGACGACGACGCTATCGAGAACGTCAACGAACTCATCAGCTTCGCCACCGAGTACGACAGCCAGCACGCCGACGGCAGCGGCGCGCTTACCGATTTCCTCCAGCAGATCAGCCTGGTTGCCGACCAGGATGCCATCGACCCTGAGCTTGGTGCTGTCACTTTGATGACCCTGCATGCGGCCAAGGGCCTCGAGTTCGACACCGTCTTCATTGCCGGCGTGGAGGACGGCCTGTTACCCCACGAACGGGCACGCCAGGGCCGAGCTGACATCGAGGAGGAACGAAGGCTGTTCTTCGTGGGCATGACCCGGGCCCGTCGGGCTCTGACCATCAGCTGTGCTCGCTGGCGGGATTTTCGCGGCGTCTCCAGACGAACCAGCCGCTCGGTGTTCCTAAAAGAGCTGCCAAAGGATAAGATCGACGTACTTAGAGTCGGCGAAGGCGGCCGGCCCCACTATGATGACAAGGACGAGAACGACTATCCCGCGCCCGCCGCAGAATTCGCCGAATGGCGAGCGGGGCAGCTCCTGCGACATAAGCAATACGGTATCGGACGGCTGGTGTGGGCAGAAGCTCGCGGCAAAAAAACCTACGTTTGCGTGCGATTCAGCGCGTATGGCGAAAAGACATTTGTGCTGGGCTTGGCTCCGCTGGAACCGATCGATATGGACGAGTACTAATGTGGGGAGCAGCTCCCTGTGTGGGACCGGCATCTTACCGGTCTAATTAGCGACACTGGAGCAAGCCGCCCCACACAAGACAGGAAAGGTAACATGGCAGGCAACATCAAACTGAAACTCGATACAAAGTACATCCACGACGAACGCCTCGGCTCGCACGCCTTGAGTGAGGCTCAGATCGCAGAGATGCACCCGCGCATCCGCGACATCCTGGCCGAGATTGCCAGCGAACGCGAAGCCGGCCAGCACCGCTTCCGCGAACTGCCCCACGAACGGCTGCAAGTCGACGAGATCAAGCAACTCGCCGCGGAATACAAGGACTCCACCGATAACCTGATCGTCCTGGGCATCGGCGGCTCGGCGCTGGGCAACATCGCTTTGCAGACGGCACTCAACCCGGCCACCTACAACCTGCTGCCCCACGACGAACGCCGCGGCCCGCGACTGTTCGTGCTCGACAACGTCGATCCCGTCTACTTCGAGGCGGTGATGGCCCTCGCAGCCAAGGATTGGTCGCGCACTCTGGTCAACGTCATCAGCAAGTCCGGCGAAACAGCCGAGACCTCCGCACAGTTCCTCATCGTCCGCGATCGGATCATGAAGGAACTCGGCGAGGCCGAAGGCGCCGACCGCATCATCGTCACCACCGACGCCGCCCACGGCACCATGCGCAAAGTCGTCGATCAGGAGGAATATCGTTCGCTCATCGTCCCCGACGGCGTGGGCGGCCGCTTCAGCGTGCTGACGCCGGTCGGCCTGTTCTCCGCAGCCATGTGCGGCCTCGACATCGACGCCCTGCTCGAAGGCGCTGCCGCCATGGACGTCGCGGTCAGCGATCCCGACCCCGCCACCAATCCGGCCGCCCGCATCGCCGCCATCCACTACCAGTACATGCAGCGCGGCAAGGATCTGCACGTGATGATGCCGTACAGTCAGCAGCTCAAGGACATGGCTGACTGGTATCGACAGCTCTGGGCCGAGAGCCTCGGCAAGATTCGCCCCAGCGACAGCGCCAACGTCGGCCCCACACCCATCAAGGCCCTAGGCGCAACCGATCAGCACTCGCAAGTGCAACTCTACCGTGAGGGGCCGAACAACAAGGTCGTAACCTTCCTGGAGGTCGAGGAATTCGACGTGGATACCGTTATCCCGCGCGGCTTCGAGGGCGTCGAAGCCATGGACTACCTCGGCCGTAGCGAGGACGGCACGCTGGGCGGCCTGCTGAATATCGAGAAGAAAGCAACCGAATTGGCGCTGCTGGCCAGCCAACGACCGTCGATGACCATTCGCTTCCCCGAGATCAACGCGCAGACCGTCGGCGAGTTCATCTACCTGTACGAGTCGGTCATTCCCATCATGGGCAAACTCGACGGGATCAACCCCTACGACCAGCCCGCAGTGGAACTCGGCAAGCTGCTAACCTTCCATTTCATGGGCCGACAAGGGCACGAAAACTCGCCGATGTGAAAAAGAAGCTGTCAGCTATCAGCTGTCGGCTGTCCGCCAGATAAAGGCAACGGCTATGCAGGATTGTCGCCAGTTGAAGGTCAACGGCACTACTTCAGAAAGTCAGGGCTTCGTCCTAACCTTTTGCGCTGCTTGGCTGCGGTGTCGCCGAGGCTTGAGAACGTTATCTCGCCTTCTGGCTGACAGCTGACAGCTGACAGCTGAGAGCTTTTCCATGCAGCACGCCGTCATCATGGCCGGTGGGTCGGGCACGCGGTTGTGGCCGCTGTCCCGACAGGATCGTCCCAAGCAGTTGCTGAGACTCTTCGGCGGCAAGTCGCTGTTGCGGCTGTCGTTCGAAAGATTACACGGGCTGCTGCCTGCGGAACAGATTTACATCATCACGGGTAAGCAGTACCTCGATGCCATCGCCGCCGAACTGCCCGAGCTGCCGCGCGAGAATCTGCTGGGCGAGCCCTGCC
>JBJKSL010000435.1:0-2572 GCA_046704145.1 Phycisphaerae bacterium | reverse complement strand
GGCGTGGCCGTCGACGCACACGGCGTTGGTCTTGCCCAAATGGCGGAACTGATTCGTGGGCGTGGTGTTCGCGCCCCAGCCCCCTAGCATCGGCGGGTCCATGTACGTGCTGTTCTGGAGGATCGGCACGCCGCCGGGGGACCAGTACATGGCCGTATCGCCCATCATAAACAGTTGCGCCGGCTGCGGAATGTCGGATGCCTGCTTTCGCGGCAGCGGCCGGCCCCAGCCGGGCGGGTCGAGGCACCACACGTTGTAACCGTAGGTGGTGGTCGGCTCGTTAACCGCGCCCTGCGGCACATAGGTGCCCCACGGCATGCAAGGGCACCACAACACCTCAGGATCCCAGCCAAGATAGCCCATGAACGGGCTGGGCTTGAAGTCCACGGGAACGGTGTTTGTGCCCCAAAAGTATGTCCGAACACCCGTCGTCGGCCAGTTCATCAGTGCCACCGGCCAGAAGTAATTGCCGTTGTCGGTCTGATAGGTCGAGGCGGCGACACCCAGGTTGCGAAGGTTGGACAGGCATTGGCTGCTGCGGGCCAGACCCCTGGCATTCGTCAACGCAGGCATCAGGATGGTGGCCAGCACGCCTATGATGGCGATCACCACCAGCAGTTCAATCAGCGTGAAAGCAAGTTGTGAACGAGCAGCCTGCATCGTGTCGAAAAACCAGACGAAGGCCCGGATCGTGCATGGCAACATCTTCCGACCCGGGCCTCGTCTACCGGGATTATGCGCCTTTTGGCGCCTTCTTTCTCTTTAGCAGCAGTCCTGCCCCGACGGACATCACCGCCAGCGTGGCGGGCTCGGGAACCGGCACAGTCGGGGGCGGGCTGATCAAATTGTAGTTGGCGTCGTACTTGCCGTTGGTGTAGCCGTCCCACGCGCCGTCGCTGAGCGTGCGATCAGTCGCGCCGAACGAAGGGCTCGTCCACGCCGTGCCGTCGGTGCTGTTCCAGTATGCGACAAAGTTGCCATCCGTATAGTAGGTATCCTCGAGCTGGTGCCCATCGTACTCGATCCCGTCGATGATGGTGCCCCAGGAATAGACCTCACCATGCGCCGTCAGGCTGCCGCCTGTCGCGTCAAACAGTGTATCCAAACCGTTGGGCGTGTAGCCGAACGTGCTGCCGCTGCCTTGGACGATATCCTTGAACATGTCCCAACCCGTCGGACTGCCGTCGAACTTGTATCCGAAGGCGTAACTGTTTCCACTGCCGAAATCCACGATCATCATCGATTCATTGCTGCCCGTGCCGGTCCAGGACTGGGTGCTCACATCCGTAAACGCAGTCGCCTTTGCCGAGCCGGTCAATGCCGCCAAAACCACCGCAACCAGTGCCAAACGTTTCATTTTCCTCTTCCTCTCTCTTGCGTGCAGCCGCCGGCCGCACGTCCCATATTTCCACAATCCACACTTCCTTGCCGCAACCTCAGTTTCCATCCATCATCTGTCGCTGCTCCTCCTATCGCTGCGCTCGCAATCGAATCGTCGCGTGGCCCTGGCGCAAGGCCGGCGGCGGACAAACTGGTGGGGAAAATGCAGGCAGGCATGCGAGAGGCGAACAACACCGCCATGACGCGAGCGGCCAAGCAAAAACCCCGGCTTCGCAGAGCGATTCGACCGGGGTGCCATGCCACTATAACACCGTCCGGCAGCCGATTGCTCGCGAAGGCGACCAGGTTTGAGGCTTCCAGACGCACATCGCGTCCGAAACCTCCGGTCCGGGGCAGGTCTTCTGGCTTCCGGGTCGCTCTCCCGCCGCTCCTTCCCATCCCGATCACTCATCGGAACAGTGGCTCTTGCGGCGGTCGTCACCGGTTACAGCGGCGCGTCCGCGGCCGATTCTCACGGCCTTCCCTTTTGGCCTCGATCAACGAGGCACCCAGGACAGAAGACAACATACGCGTTTCCCGCGCGGCGTCAAGTGGAGAAATCAAAAATCTTCTGCGTGCGCCCTGCGTGTTCTCTTTCGCGGAATGCGGCAAGAGTTAGTCGCTATCCCATCGCCTTCGCGCAGGCGTCGACGAGTTTCTCTCGCAGGTCGTCGATGGGCATGGTAAGGCGCAGGCCGGCGGCGCGGGCGTGGCCGCCGCCGCCAAACGCACTGGCCACGGCCGCGACATCCACGACGCTGCGGCTGCGAAGGCTGGCGCGGATGACCGTGTCGGTCTCGACCAGGAGGATCGCGGCCTCGACGGTGCAACATCGCAACGCCTCATTCACCAAGTTCTCGGTCTCCTCTGGCAATGCGCCCGTTGCCTCGAAATCCTGCTTGCGGATAACCATCGAGGCGATGCGAAAGTCGACGTCGAACCGCAGGCTCTGGAGCGCACGGGCCATCAAGAGCAGCCGCTGCGGACGGTCGCACTGGAATAGCCGCATGTAGAGTTCATCAGGCTTGACGCCAGCCTCGATCAGCGTGGCAACGATGCGAAGCGTGCGGCCGTCGGTATTGGAAAACCGCAGCCACCCGGTGTCGCTCAGGATCGCGGCAGCAATGTTGGTCGCCACCTGCCCATCGACCGGCCAGGCAAGCTTTTCCAGAACTTCGGCGACCATGACGCC
>JBJKSL010000434.1:0-3608 GCA_046704145.1 Phycisphaerae bacterium | reverse complement strand
CCCCACGACTGGAGCCAACAACGCGGATTTCAGGCCAAACTCCTGGCGAATATCCTGCAGCAGGCGGGACAGTTTCGCCGCGAGAGCCGGCTCGGCCTTGAACCAACGCCCAGCCGCCCACGCAGCTCCAGCGTAAAGAGTGGCGAGGTCCCGGGCTTCACGCCAGTACCGAGCGCGGATGCGGCGGTCAGGGTGATTCTTGTGCTTCCGCCAACCGGCGAGCAGCGTCCTTGCGACCCTCACCACGCTGGGCCCGTTGACCTCAAAATCTCGGCGGAAGGCTGCCAGCAGAAACTCCGTCTCTTGCCCCGCGGGGATATTGGCGTGCCGGTAGTTGAACTTGAGCTGCCCGTGCGTGTCGGCAACGTCGCATTCCTCCGGGCTCAGCAGGTTGCCTCTGCTCTGGTGTTCCGCGTGAAGCGGCGTGCCGGGAACCGGCGTGTACAGCATGAACTGATGGAACTCGGTGTCGTGCTCTACGGCGTAATCGATGGCCGCCCCGAGATTCTCCGGCGTGTGCTCTTCGAGCCCGATGATGGTGGAGCCGAGCACGCGTATACCATGTGACTGGAGTTCACGCACCAGGGCGAGGGTATCGGCCCCGTGCAGCTTGGTATATTGGCTCTGCTTGCCCTCCAGTCCCATCCACACCCAGGAGATGCCCAGGCCGACCAACTGCTCCATGCTATACGAACGCAGGACATTGGCCGAGCTGAACACGTACAGCGACCACGGCTTGTTGTTCTCGATCATCAGGTCGAGCAGACGCAACGCGCGACGTCGGTGCAGCAGGAAGTTCTCGTCCATCACGAAGAACGACTGCACCCGCATGGCCTCTTCCAGCTCACACATGATCTCGAAGAGTTCGTCACCTGTCTTGTAGAAATCGATGTGCTTGCCCTTGCCCCCGAACATCGCCGAGGTCGAGCAGAAGTTGCATCCCAGCGGGCATCCCACCGACGGGATCAGTGTGGCGGCCACGTCGCCCGGCTTTTCCCGCAGGTTGATGCCGAACGTTCGAGCACCGATGCCGGAGAGAATGTGCGGGTGCCGAATCGGCTGGTTGGGATCCTGGCCGAGGTATCGGCGGAACCAGCTCACGCCATCACCGCGGACAACGTGGTCGGCATCGATCAGCCTCTCCACGTCCGGATCGTTGGAAACATGCCCGCCGATAACGATCGTCGCGTGGGGCTGATGCTCGCGAATCAGCCGGCACATGGCCTGGACCTTGCGGATGTTCGGCATGATCGCGCTGATGCCGATGATGTCGTAGCTGTTCTCGCGAATCTCCTGGATGAAACGCTCGAGGACCGGGAAGTCCAGAAGCGTGCAAGGTGCGTCAATGTTCGCCTGGATGAGCATCAGGCCCCAGGAGCGGTGAAACATGCGCAGCGAAAATGGCCCCTGCAGCCGCGTGACCTGGTTATGGTACAACTCCATCGGGTTGATGGTTCGGCTACCGTACTCGTCGTCCTGGGCATACGGGCCAAAAACACTGGAAAGCAGAACCCTGGCGCCGGATCCGAGCGGATGTACAGCGTTTGAAGCCCGCTTCGTTAAAACATGATGATCTTTCATGCATGATGCCTGTTCTATTTAGGGGAATACTTTTCCCGCCGCACCTTGCGTCAGTGGCGTTTCGCGACGTTTCCGGTTGACAAAAGCAACCCGTGTGAGAGGGGGCCACGAACGTGGTCCCCTCTCACCGTTCAGATACTGCGTCTAATAAGCTACTTTGATGACGACTTAGTAGCGGCCGCGCCCGCCGCCGTAGCCACCGCGGCCACCGCCACCGTAACCACCGCGCCCGCCGCCGCCACTGCGGGGCTCGCGGGGCTTGGCCTCATTGACCGTCAGGGCTCGCCCCTCGTGCTGCTGGCCATTCAACGCAGCGATAGCGGCCTGGGCCTCGGCGTCCGAGCCCATCTCGACAAAGCCGAAACCTTTGCTTCGACCAGTCTCACGGTCCTGGATGACTTCCGCGCTCTCCACGGTGCCGTGTGCGGAGCAGAGTGCTTCCAGGTCAGAACTGGTCACGCCGTAGCTGAGGTTTCCTACATACAGTTTTTTGCCCACGCGTTTATCTCCTGTGCGAAGGGCGTTGTGACCCTCAGTTTGCTTTCCGGGTCAAGAGGAAAGGGGCCGACGATTCGGCCAAATGGAGGCAAGCGATCGAGGGAATGCGGACTGGCGAGGGGCCAAGACTTCGTATCCAGCTCTTTCGACGAACCAACCATCTCTATGTTAGACGAGCCTGCCATGCTGAGTCCAGCCCGCAGGCCTGATCGCTCGGACAGCGACGTCGACTCGATTTATCGACTCCGAATTCTCCGTCCCGGTCGGGTCCGCCCACGCGAGCGAAAGCCCACACCGACGAGGCCTGTTCGCCCTTGATCGCCGGAAGGAATGCCTTCGCCGGGACCTCGCTCCGCAGTGGCTGGCCGAGTCTCGCTTTTCGCTGACAGGCCCGAGGCCACTCGTTCGCGGCGGGCTCGCTGATTCTGATCCGCTGAGCGGTTGGGGCGGGGCGGCCTGGATGCCGGCCGCACAGCCGGCGGACGAAGCCTGGTCTGATCGGCACTGACCGGGATTGCCTTGCGGATCAACCGTTCGATATCCTTCAGGTACGCCAATTCCTGGCTGTCGCAGAACGAGACAGCCAGACCCGCGGCGCCGGCTCGACCGGTGCGACCGATCCGATGCACGTACGTCTCCGGCAGATTGGGCATGTCATAATTGATGACGTGGGAAATCTCGTCGATATCGAGCCCGCGGGCAGCGATGTCCGTCGCGACCAACACCGGGGGCGAGTCGGATTTGAAATTACTCATGGTCCGGGTGCGGGCGTTCTGGCTCTTGTTGCCGTGAAGTGCCTCGGCCCGGATGCCCGCTCGCGAGAGATCTCGTGCGACGCGGTCTGCCCCATGCTTGGTTCGCGTGAACACCAGGGCTCGCTTTACCGCCCCTTTATTGAGGAAGTGTTCGAGCATCGCCGGCTTGCATCGCTTTTCGACAAAGTAAACCGACTGCTCGACGGTATCCGCCGCTTGCGAAACGGCCGCCACCTGAACGTACACCGGCTCGCGCAGGATGGCATCGGCCAACTCGCGGATGTCGGGCGGCATGGTGGCCGAAAACAGCAACGTCTGCCGCTGAGTCGGAACCTGTGCGACGATCCTGCGGATATCGCGAATGAAGCCCATGTCCAGCATGCGATCGGCTTCGTCGAGGACGAGTATCTCAATGTGCTGGAGATCCACAAAACCCTGCTGCATCAGATCGAGTAGTCGCCCCGGAGTGGCCACCAGGATGTCGATGCCGCCGCGTATCGCGCGGACCTGTGGGTTCTGATTGACTCCGCCAAAGATGACGGCATGCCGCAAATGCATGTGCCGCCCATAGACGCGGAAACTCTCGCCGATCTGGGCGGCCAGTTCGCGGGTTGGGGCCAGAACCAACGTCCGGATCGCGCGACGCGGGCCGGATCGCAATCGCTTGAGTCTGTGCAGAACGGGCAGGGCAAATGCCGCCGTCTTGCCCGTGCCGGTCTGGGCGCAACAGAGAACGTCGGGAGCTCGCGGGTCGGGTGGTATGGAGTGCAGGTT
>JBJKSL010000433.1:0-9182 GCA_046704145.1 Phycisphaerae bacterium | reverse complement strand
ATACAAAGATGCCTACGATGAGCCCTTTCCTACCAAGCCGCTGGCCCCGTGGACGCCGCGCTGGCGTGAGCTCATTCGCTTCGTGGCCAAGGAATCCTCGCGATTAGGCCTGGAATTCGTCCTGTCCGTCGGGCTTTCTGATACCTCCGGTGCCATCGCCGAGGAGTACGGTAACCAGAAACTGATCTGGACGGAGACGGCTGTTACAGGCCCCGCAACCTTTGACGGAGTCCTGCCGGAAGAACCGCCGGCCAAGTCGCGAAGGAGAGCTCGCGATGCAAAGCACTACCGTCACGAGGTGGCCGTCATTGCAGTTCCTGCTGCGGCTGATTTCTCCGCCAGCCAGGTCATCGACCTCAGCTCGAAAATGGATGCCAAGGGGCATGTGAGGTGGAACGCGCCGGCTGGCAAGTGGAAAATCCTGCGTTTTTCGCAGGTGCCCACCGGCGCTCGCAATGCGTGGGGCTATTTCACCGACGGCATGAGTAGAGAGGCCGTCGACAAGACGTGGCAAGTCAACGTGGCGCCCTTGCTCGCAGAAATGTCGCCGGAGGAACGCAAGGGCCTCGTCGGCTTAGAGGAGGACAGTTGGGAGGGCGGCATAACCACCTGGACCAAACGCTTCCCAGGTGAGTTCAAGCAGCGTCGTGGTTACGACCTGATCCCGTATTTGCCCGTGCTCGCTGGCGTCAAGATGGCTGATGAGGCCACGCGTCAGCGCATCCACCGCGATTATCAACTGACCACCAGCGAACTGCTGGCCGACTACCATTACGGCCATCTGCGAGAGCTCTGCGAGCAGCACGGTTTGGCTTTCTATTCAGAGGCCTCGGGCCCCAATCTCTATCAGGCCGACTTGGTCAAGAACATCAGCCGGGTTGACGTGGCCATGTCCGAGTTCTGGGTTCCAAGCCCGCACCGCCCGACACCGGCGGCCCGCTTCTTCGTGCGTAACGCCGCTACCGCCACGCACACATACGGCATGAAAATCAACATGGCCGAAGCGTTCACCTCCATGGGGCCGGAATGGGAACAGTCATTCCTCAGCATGAAGCCCTCGGCCGACCAGGCGTTCTGCGACGGCCTGAACCGCATCTGCTTCCACTGCTTCAGCCATTCGCCATCGCTCACCGCCAAGCCGGGCTACGTCTACACCGCCGGGACGCATTACGACTCGCAGGTGACCTGGTGGGAGCAGACGCCCGCGTTCAACACGTACCTGGCCCGTTGTTCAGCCATGTTGCAGGAGGGCGAGTTCGTCGCCGACGCGATCTTCTACCAGGGCGACAACATCGGCCGCGGCGAGACGATGAAGACAATCTACCCCACGCTCGGCGAGGGCTACGATCACGACAACTGCAATACGGAAATCCTCGCCCGCATGACGGTCAAAGACGGCCACATCATGCTGCCCAGCGGCATGAGCTACCGCGTTCTCATCCTGCCGGACAAACAGCCGATGGCGTTGGACGCCCTGGAAAAGATTGCTTCCTTGGTTGACGCGGGAGCCACTGTGGTCGGGCCGCGTCCCACCGGCTTGGCCGGCCTGCCTCTGAAGACAACCGACCAGACCAGGTTTGATGCACTCGTCGCACGCCTGTGGGGCAGCAACGATAAGGGCGTAATCTCCGATTTGTCCGCCCGCCAAGTGCTGCAGCATGCGAACGTACCTGCCGATTTCGAGTATTCCGGCCTGAGCGACGCCGGCACGCTCGACTGGATACATCGCAAAGCGGGTGACGCCGACATCTACTTCGTAGCCAGTCGCTGGCTTCCCGCCGAGAAGGTGGAGTGCGCATTTCGTGTCACCGGCAAGCAGCCCGAACTGTGGGACCCGGTCACGGGCAACATGCGTGATGCCATCGCCTTTCGCCAACAAGAGGGCCGCACGTTCGTTCCGCTGGAGTTCGATCCTTGCGGCTCAATCTTCGTCGTCTTCCGAAAGACGATCGACACGAAGGCCGCCGGCACTGTAGCGTCTAACTATCCGACTACTGCTCCGTTGCACACGCTTTCCGGGCCTTGGGATGTAAGCTTCGACCCGAAGTGGGGCGGGCCGGCGAAGATGAGCTTCGATCAACTTGTGGACTGGACCACGCGCACCGAGCCGGGCATCAAGTATTATTCCGGCACTGCCGTCTATCGAAAAACATTCGACTTGCCCAATAAGGCCACCACACACACGCGGTTTCTGCTCGATCTCGGCACCGTGCATGAGGTCGCGTCGGTACGGCTCAACGGTCGCGGCTTGGGTGTAATCTGGACCAAGCCGGCACAAGTGGACATCACCAACGCCGTGAAGCCGACAGGCAATGAACTGGAGATAACGGTTGTAAACCTTTGGCCGAACCGATTGATCGGTGATGAACTTCTGCCCAAGCAGGAACGGCTGGCCGAAACCAACGCCCACAAATTCGGCACACGCTCGTCCCTGTTGCCCTCCGGCGTGATTGGCCCCGTGCGTGTGCTGGCTGCCAAGCAATCTCAGTAAGATGGCTCAAAACAAATGAGCATTGTGAACTGAGAGACATTAACATGTCTCTCAGCAGGCGTGGCTCCGCTTGTCAGCCAGGGTTTGACTTTTCCATTCGCTTTGATATCTTTTACCACATTGGCGCAGGTACAGAGTTGATATGGCTCCCTCCGGTTTTTGTGGGTTTTCGTGACCTTTTGTGGCCACCATCTTCCATTGGTGAGAAGGATAGCCACCAAAAACACGAAAAGACGCCCAAAGCAGGTTGGGCGTTCAGGGATACTCTGTTGTGTGCTGTAGTCTCTCTTTCAGTGTTCTATTTGTGAAACAGGGGAAGCACTATGTGGAAGCCGCTTATCTTTTCGTTGTTCCTCATCCTTGCCGGGATCGCCTGCTTGGGGATGGAATGCGCCCCAGCCACCCCGGAGGACGCATGTCAACAGTATCTGGCCGACTCTGGAATTGGCTCCTACCTGGCGGATGAGGCATGCAATCCGCACGTTTTCACCTCGGCTCCGCCGGTGAATCCTGATTGAATTCGCTGTCGCCCAACAACCGAGGTCGCTAACGCCCGCTCCGCAGGCTGCGTATAATGCCGCTCGAAAGGGAGGAATCCTCAATGACCGGCAAAGAGCGCATTCTGGCGACACTTGCGGGCGAGCGACCGGACTGCCTGGCATTCATGCCCATCACCATGATGTTTGCGGCCGACCAGATCGGTCGCAAATATGGCGAGTACGTCACCGACTACCGCGTGCTGGCCGAGGGCCAGGTGCGCACGGCGGAGGCGTTCGACATCGATTACGTGTCGGCCATCTCCGACCCGGCGCGCGAGGCGGCTGACTGCGGGGCACAAGTCGCCATGTTCGACGATCAGCCGCCGGCCATCGTCGAGGAGCACGCCCGGCTGGCGGATCAGGCCGAACTCGCGCGGCTAGCCGTGCCCGACCCGCTGGGTGGCGGCCGCATGCACGATCGCGTCAAAGGCATCGAGCGGCTTAAGAAACTAGTTGGCGGGGACAAGATGATCGAGGGCTGGATCGAAGGGCCCATTGCTGAGGCTGCCGATCTGCGCGGCCTCAATACGCTCATGCTCGATTTCGGCGACTCGCCGCAGTTCGTACGCGACCTGTTCGAACTCGTCGTGGAGATGGAGACGCGTTTCGCCCAGGCTCAGGTCCAGGCCGGCGCGGACCTCATCGGCCTGGGCGATGCCGCCGCATCGCTGATCGGGCCGACGCTCTACGAAGAGTTCGTGTGGCCTTACGAGAAGCGGCTGGTCGATGCCATACACGCCGTGGGGGCTCGCGTTCGTCTGCACATCTGCGGCAACACAAAACCGCTACTGGCGGCCATGGGGCGGCTGGGCTGCGACATTGTCGATCTGGATTTCAAAGCGCCGGTGGGCATGGGCCGCGAGAAGATGGGGCCGAACCAGGTCATCCTGGGCAACATCAATCCGGTGGCCACCCTTCGTGACGGTACGCCTGAGAGCGTGCGTGCCGCCGTCGAGCAGTGCCATAAAGAGGCGGGCTCGCTCTTCATTGTGGGAGCTGGTTGCGAGGTCACCCGCGATACGCCATCGGCCAACGTCCGTGCCATGCACGACTATGCGCGATCACATCACTAGATCGTTATTCGCGATTCGGTGGCGCTTCCATGTGGGACCGGCTTCCAGCCGGTCATTTGGACAGGCAAGATGCCAGTCCCACACAAGAAGAAAATGCTGCGTATTTGTGAATAACGGTTTAGATCGCGGCTTTTATATCACCGACACGCAATATGGCGTGCCCTACAGTTTGATGCCAAACCCTACGAACACTGCGTGCTGCGTCTGGTGCAGCGTGCTGACCCCATAGTCCACTCCCAAGGGGATGTTGCTGTATCCGGGGCCGCGCAGCGTGGCGGGGATGCCGATGACTGCGCCGGCTCCAGCCCACCAACGCTCGGTTTCATAACGCAGGCCCAAAGTCACGTGATGCTGAGCGATGATCGAGCCCATGGGAAACATGTTTGCGGGCGGCACTGCGGGCGTGCAGTAGTGATATCCGAGCCCGAGGATCCAGTTTTTGGACAGCTTTGCCTCGGCACCGACGATGAAGGCCCACTGGTCCTGGTAGCCCAGCGGCAGAGGATAGCCAAGATCGACAGGCCCGCTCAATCTGATCGTGGTCGCGTTCAGCGTGCTCTGTGTGTAGTTGATCCACCGGACCTCGCCAACGAGCTTGAGCCATTTTGTGGCGTCCCATGCCGCTCCGGCCGTGATACGCTGGGGCAGATGCAGTCGGTCGATGGCCACGTCACCCAACGCAATCTCCGGCAGGCCGAGCAGCGACGCGCGAAGCTGCCCCCCCTTCAGATCGTTAAACCACGTGGGCGAGCGATAGCCAAGCCCCAAGGAGAGTTGCTCCGTAGCTTTGTAGAACAGCCCGAATTGAAAAGCACCGCCCACCGCCCAGCCGCGCTGGAACTCCACGTCGGCAGGCCCCAGCACCGAACTGAACTCCGCTGTGGCGATCTCGACTCTCGGGCCGAAGCCGATAGAGAGCTTGTCAGTGAGCTTGTAGGCGGCGGCGAAGGGCAGGTCGATCACCTTCAGGTCCGAGCCAACGCGGCGTTTCATGAACGGAATGAGCAGGTGTCGCATGTAGTAGGTCGTGCCGATTCCGCCGCGAGAGTGCATGGCCGCGCCCAGCGTCAGGCGGTCGTTGATCGGAAAGGCCAGGCCGGTGTTGAACAGCGGGGCTGCCTTGACCGTCGAGGTGGACGAGTCGATGGGGCTGTCCCAGTGCGAATTGATGAGGGCCAGTTCGCTATCCATGTCGATGGTGATCTTCCCTCGCGGTCTAAGGCTGAGCGTGGCGGGGTTGTCGATCTGCGAGAGGGCCGAGTCGCCTACGGCGGTATCAGCACCACCTCGGGCACGCGCCTTCATGCTGGTGGCGATAGGTTCGAGCCCATCGGAGGCAAATGCTCCTGCGGGCAGCAGTGCGAGCCCTGCCGATAGGACGGCGACAGCAGCCATTCCGTTGAAACACACAATGCGCCTGAAACATGCTCGGCGCCGTTGTGACGGTCTGTTTGAGACATCGATCCTGGTCATGGAAATGCAGAGACAAGAGGACCAGCCACGCAGGCCGGCCTGATCGCTCCCCAGCACACAAGGGAATCCCACGATCCCAAGAAATGGCCCAGGGTGCCAGGGAGGGTAACAGATGCGAGGGAAAGAGGGAAGGGAACTCGAGTGCAGAATGCAGGATGCGGAACGCAGGATTCGGGGCTGGACGAATGAAGGGGACCGCTTTTGCAGGTGCCCTTTCGGCCGAGCACCTCCTAAAATTGGGGTGTTCTTTCGTGCCTACGGAGGTGGTGTTTGTCCGGTCAAAAGATGCTTGAGCAGACCATTCAGCGGAGGCTTCTCCAAGACCCTGATCTCTCAGCCTTCGATATCAAGGTGGAGGTTCTGCACGATATCGTGACCTTGCGTGGGCAGGTGCCTACTGCGCGGGCCAAGTTGGCTGCTCACGAGTTGGCCTCTGCGATCCCGGGTTGCTCAACACTGATCAACGAATTGGCTGTCGTGCCGGCAGGCGGGGTCAGTGATGACGACGTCGCCGCGGAGATCCGCGAGTTGCTCGACCACCATCCTGAGGTCACGAAAGAGGCCATCACCATCCAGGTTGAAGGCGGGCTCGTAACCCTCAGCGGGGCGGTGGCAACGCCACAGGAGTACGGCATGGCTGAGGATCTCGTACGTTCCGCCCGAGGCGTCCGCGGCGTGCAGAACATGCTCATCATCGATCGGGACGCTCAGTACGATGACGAGTCGCTACAGCTGGAGATTCAGGCCGCACTGGCCGAGGCCGACGCTCTGCACGGGGCCGAAATCAAGGTGGCCGTCAGCGGCGATCTCATTCTGCTAGCCGGCCAAGTGAGCACCCCGCATCAGAAAGACCTGGCCGCGGAGATTGCCCGCGGTGTGCGGCCGTGGCGCATTCGCAACGACATCGCCGTCGTGGCCAAAGCCCGGTGATCCATTCATGTGGGACCGGCTTCCAGCCGGTCATTCGGACCGGCATGATGGTGGTCTCACACCAAACAAACCCATCAGAACGCCAACTGCAGAGGTTCCTGGAAGCGAGCTGCAACACCATATCGCGTAAATCCCGCCCGCACGGCCTCCCGCGGCGTGCAACGCAGAATCTCGGCATTAGCGGACAGCCGCCCCTGATAGGGCGAGTAACCCGCTCCCGGCGGTACGGTCATGTCGAACCGCACCATCGAACGTGGCTCAAGGCCTGTCTGGCCGTCGGGCAGATCGATCTCCAGTAAGACGCCGCTGGTGCTGATATTGCTGGTGAAAGCTCGTATGGGTGGCGATTCATCCGTGAGCTGGCAATCGGCCGGCAGCCGAATCCCCAGACGTCCGTGTTGTCGCCGCTCGCTCTGCATGGTCGAAGTCACCTCTGGTGCTCTCGTACGCCGCAGATCACTCCGCAAGAATGGGGCCAAGCCGTCAGAGTGGTGTGAGCAGAATGCGGCCGCCTCTGCAAGTCTCTGTATCGCAATGGCTTACGCGTGGCGTGGCCGTCAGGCCGTAGGGCCGGCGATCCGGCGACTGTTTCCTCGCCGCAACACCGCCGCTGTTCTACCGCACACCAGCAGGCCGGCATCTACTTGCTCTGCCGCGGCTTACGATCTGTTGACCGGGCGCAACACAGCACCATTTCAAGACATCAGGCCATCCGCTAGAATGGTCAGTTCTCGTCAGAGGGGCCGAATCGGACCGGCGCCCGAGGCACTACGAACGAGGCGCTACAAACAACGCCAAAACACCAAAGGTTAACGGTATCCATGCGAACTGCTGAGACCATCCGACGTGAGTTCATCGACTTCTTCGTGGGCAAGGAGCACACTGCCGTGCCGTCGGCGCCGGTGGTGCCGGTCGACGACCCGACGCTCATGTTCACCAATGCCGGCATGAACCAGTTCAAGGACGTGTTCCTCGGCACGGGCAGCAGACCCTATCGCCGTGCCACCGACACGCAGAAGTGCATCCGCGTGTCCGGCAAGCACAACGACCTGGAAGAAGTCGGCCGCGACACCTATCACCACACCTTCTTCGAGATGCTCGGCAACTGGTCCTTCGGCGACTACTTCAAGAAGGAAGCCATAAGCTGGGCGTGGGAACTGCTCACCAAGGTCTGGGGCCTGCCCAAGGATCGGCTGTACGCGACCGTCTTCGCAGGCGACGATCACGAAGGCTTGGCCGGTGACGAGGAGGCCTTGCGGTTGTGGACCGAGGTGACCGACATCGACCCCTCGCACGTGCAGCGCTTCGGCAAGAAGGACAACTTCTGGGAGATGGGCGCGACCGGACCGTGCGGACCGTGCAGCGAGATCCACATCGACCTTACGCCGGACAAGTCCGGTGCCGCTCTCGTCAACGCGGGCACGCCGAAGGTCATTGAGATCTGGAACCTCGTATTCATGCAGTTCAACCGCGACGAGGCCGGCAAGCTTTCGCCGCTACCCGCACGGCACGTAGACACCGGCATGGGCTTCGAACGCATCGTGGCCGTGCTGCAGGGCAAGACCAGCAACTACGACACGGACGTGTTCGCGCCGCTGCTGAACAAGATCGGCGATCTGACCGGCCATAAGTACACGGCCCAGGTCGGCCCTGAGGCCCACGTCGACAACGCCATGCGCGTGATTTCCGACCACGCTCGCATGTTGACGTTCTCCATCACCGACGGAGCCAAGCCGAGCAACGACGGCCGCGGCTACGTGTTGCGACGTCTGCTGCGCCGAGCCGCCCGTTTCGGCCGTCAGCAACTCGGCCAGAGTCAGCCGTTCATCTACAAACTCGTGCCCACCATCGTCGAAACCATGGGCGGCACCTTCCCTGAACTGAAGGGCTCGGCTGACCGCGTGATGCAGCTCATCCGCGATGAGGAGGAGAGCTTTGGCCGCACGCTGGACTCTGGCCTCAAGGTTTTTGCAGTCTTTGCTGAAGCCGCTCGTAATAGGATGGAACGCGAATGGTTAGCAGATATGAGATCAGCCGGAAAGATAAAAGGAGAACTCATTGGCGACATTACTGAGGAAGATGAGGCTAGCTACGGACATGCCCAGATCAAAGCGGAAGACGCGTTTAAGCTCTACGACACATTCGGTTTCCCCATCGATCTGACTGTGCAGATGGCCGGCGAGCGCGGCATGACCGTCGACGAGCCCGGCTTTGCCAAGTTGATGGCCGAAGCGAAGGAAAAAGCCCGCGCTGCGGCCAAAACGCACATCGTTGTTGCAGTGGAAGGCGATCTGCCGCCGACTAATGATGCACCGAAGTATCTCGGCTCTGCCGCGCAGGCCAAGGTGCTTGGCTGGGTGGTCAAGAACGCGTTCAAGTCTGCCGGCACGCTCAGCGACGCCGACGGCGAGATTGCCCTGGTGCTCGATCAGACCTGCTTCTACGCCGAGCAGGGCGGCCAAGTTGGTGACAGCGGCACTATCCGCACCGGCACCGGCGTGTTCGAGGTCGTCACTTCGCAACGGCTGGGCGACACGGTGCTGCACATCGGTAACGTCACCGACGGCACGGTCGAGCCGGGCCAGGCCGCCACGCTCGAAATCAGCGGCGAACGCGATCTAACCCGCAAGAATCACACTGCCACGCACCTGCTGCATTGGGCTCTGCGGACGACGC
>JBJKSL010000432.1:0-7739 GCA_046704145.1 Phycisphaerae bacterium | reverse complement strand
TCTCCGCATCGGCCAGAGAGTACGTACACCGCTCTTCGCACTGCTCTTTGTTCACGTAGGTGTACGCGTGCGCCTCTGCCTGAGCGAGGAAGTGGATCTCCATCGTGCCGATCGCCACCGCCTCACTACCGGTGCCGGTCACGCCTACGGTCACTTCCCTGCCCGACAGAAACGTCTCCACCAGTACCGGCTGACGGAAGGTCTCGAGCAGATGCGAGCACTGCTCGCGCAGCCCGGCCCGGTCATCCACTCGCGATCGTGGCGTAATACCCTTGGCTGTGCCTTCTGCTACTGGTTTGACAAAAAGCGGGAACTGCAGGTCGACTCGATCGACATCGCCGGCCGTCTCGACCACTGCAAACGGCGCTGTCGCCACGCCCTGATCGCGCAGCACGTGCTTGGCCAGCCCTTTATGCAGCGTCAGCCCCAGCACGACCGGATCCGAGAAAGTGTACGGTATATCGTACGCATCCAACAGAGCCGGCACCTGCGACTCGCGACCGATACCGCGCAGCCCCTCGGCGATGTTGAATACCAAATCCCATCGCCGGCCGCCCACCAGTGCCTCTGCGAGTTTGTGGATACGGCCGATCCGCTCGGTCTGGTAGCCAAGCTGGTTGAGGGTTCGCTCGATGGCCTCGATGGTGTCTGGACGGTCGAACTCCGCGGTCTCCTCCTCGCCATAGCCAGCCGCGAGATAGTCAGACCGCAAATCGTATGTGAGTCCCACTAGCATGGGGAATATTACGCTCCCCCCGGCACGGGGTCAGGATAGCGGAAGACATGGCCCTCGTAGTTCCTGAGCAGGACGTCGTTGCCGTCTCGACCAACGACCGGATCCGAAATCAGCGGGATCTTCCCGCCGCCGCCCGGCGCGTCGATCACGAAGGTAGGCACGCCGTAACCGGTCGTATGGCCGCGCAACCCCGCGATGATCTCCAGCCCCTTCTCGACCGGCGTGCGGAAGTGGCTCGAGCCCGAAATCGGGTCACACTGGTAGATATAGTAAGGCCGAACTCGAACCTTGAGCAGGCCGTGGACCAGCCGCTTCATGGTTTCGACGTTGTCGTTGATGCCCCTGGACAGCACCGTCTGGCTGCCGAGAGGGATGCCCGCATCGGCCAACCGTGAACACGCCTGGCTCACTTCGGCAGTCAGCTCGTTCGGGTGCATGAAGTGGATGCTCATCCACAGCGGATGATATCGTCTCAGCATGCGGATCAGGCTCGGCGTGATCCGTTGCGGCAGCACCGAGGGGACCTTGGTGCCGATCCGCAGGAATTCCACGTGCGGGATCGCCCGAATGCGAGAGAGGATCCACTCCAGCCGCTCGTCGTTCATGGTCAGCGGGTCGCCGCCCGAAAGCAGCACATCGCGGATTTCGGTGTGTGCGGCAATGTAGTCGATGCCCTGCTGGTACTGGTCGTGGTTGAAATGGTACTCGCCCGCATGGCCGACCATTCTCGCCCGCGTACAGTACCGGCAGTATGTCGCACAGAAGTTCGTCACCAGAAACAGCACGCGATCCGGGTAGCGATGCACCACGCCCGGCACCGGGCTGTCGTGCTCCTCGCCCAGCGGGTCGTCCGCCTCCCCCGCCGCCCGGGTGAACTCTCCGCCCACCGGGATCATCGTCCGACGAACCGGGTCAGCAGGGTTGTCGGGGTCCATGAGCGAGGCGTAGTACGGCGTGATACCGATCGGCAAGCGGCCGCCGATCCGCAAGACCGTCTGCCGCTCGTCATCCGACAGCCGAAAGACCCGCTCCAGGCCGGACAGATCGCGAATCCGGTTCCGAAGCTGCCATTGCCAGTCGTTCCACTCCGCCTGCCGTGTCCGCGGAAACAGCCGACGGCGGAAGACCTCAGATTGGCGACTGATTATGAGTGAGGGGGTTCGTGGTGTTAGGGTGAGGGGTTGGTTGTGGTGTGTTGGTTGGTTGCTTGCTCCACTAACGCCAGTCAGCACCGGCGAGTCCATTTGAGCCAGAGCCGACTCCAGGACAGGAAGACCTATGCGCTTACGGCCTGCGCCGTCGGGCTCCGGGTCGGAGCCCATAAGCTGTTCGTCCATTCTGACAGATACCTCGCACGGCAGGCCCATCCACGTCTATCCGTTGACGCACGGATGAAAACTCTTTTGCCTTCATCGACGCGAACCACCGTACCGCACTTCCATGCATTGCAGAGTAAGTACATCAGAAAAATACAATGTCAAGAGTTAAGTTCAGATTTTGTGATGCAAACCGTGAATGACGTAGTCTCTGCCCCCGTGCAGGGGCCGTTGTGAGCTCTCCAGCCGGCTTGAGACGGGGCCGCCCAGAAAGGCATCCTGCATGCGTGCGCGGCGCTCAAGCACCCGAACGACCTCCTCCCGTGGGGGAACCGCGGATTAACAGAGCATCGGCTAGCGACCGGCAACGCTTTAGCATTCCCTCGCCCCCCCTTTTATGTAACGCCTTCGCCCCATCGGACCGATTACCAGACCGGTTGTACGGAAACTCAAGCGGGGCATGGCAGCACCAGGCCCGCGGGCACCATAAAGCGAGGATGAGGGGCGCCGACCAGTGCTAGAAGTGACTTGAATCAATGACAGCGGACTTCCGGAGAGCCTACACGATCGTCCACCGGGGAAGGCTTTGTGCCGTAACTATATGCGGCGCGGAGCCCCTGATAACCCTGCGGACCGAGTTGGAGGGACTTCGGTCGCTCGCTAGCAGCCGAACCAAGACGCTCGTCGCTGCTCTCGATGCCCGTTTGGCGCAACTGAACGCCAGGGCCCCAGACGCTTCCGGCCGGACCGCCTTCCATATCGAGACCGTGGAGGAGATGCGGTTCATCCTGTGTGACGCAATGGCCGCAGCCAACGCCGAGGCCATTGCCCAGATTGACCAGGAGTTTCCTGAAATTCGAAGAGGGTTGAGCATGGATTCCATAGAACAGGATGCCAAAGCGTTCCAACAGGAGGTCGCCAACGAAATCGCCGGCTCACAAGTCGACGACGTGGATGCCCTGCTGGCAACTCTCGAAGAGGCCGCGCAGGATTGCGACCCGGCAGGCTCTGCCGGCGAAGCTCAAGCTGACTGCCTCTCTGACGAGGATAACGCACTGGCCGAGGCCATGCTGGCCGAAGTCTCGGACGATGCGCCCGACCTGGAATCCATTGCCGCCGAAGCCGCTGGCACCGAAAGCGTAGCTACGGAAACCAAGGACGACGCCGAACTGGCTGAACTGGCGCAAGCCGCCGAGCAGTCGGAGTTGACGGGCCTGCTTGCAGAGGCTGACGAGCCCGTGACCGAATCCGCCCCAGCACCTCAAGCGGAACCTGTTGTCGCGCCGGAAGCGCAGGCCCCGTCTACAGAGCAGACCGAAGCGGAGGCGGTTGCCTCAGAGCCTGCCGATATGCTGGAACCTGCCGAGACGACAGCCTCGACCTCCTCCGAAATCGACCAGATCGACCAACTCGACCGGGCCGCACAAACGCCCGCCACAGAGGACATCGAGGCCGTGTCGGAGCGAATGGCCAAGAGCCTCACTTCCGCCGAGGAACAACTCGACGCCATCGCATCCGCCTTCGAGGTGGCCGCGGCAGAGCTTGGCAGCATGGAGAGCGAGGTTGCCGAGGCGATCGATACCCCGGCTGCAGGCTGCCTGGACATCACGCCCGAGCCTCCACAGCCAAGCCAGGAATCAGCTTCGTTGGCAGATTGGGATAGCCAACCAGAAACGACGGCCGCACCTCAAGCATTGCCTCAGCAGCCGACCGCCACGTGCCCCGCCACGGTAACCGTCAGTGTTGCCCCCAAGCAAGCCTCCGCAAGCTGCGCCCGCAAGTCCGCCGCCACGAACACGGCAGGCTTGCGCGCCCAAGTCCAACGAGCCAGGGCAGGCCTGCTTTCGCACCTGGACGATATGCTGATCCTCCTCGAACGCGTGGATCAAACCCAGACCCGTGCAGATGAGACGCTGCAACGGGCCCAGGCCTTCGAACAAGCCGCAGCCAAGGCCCAGCAAGCCAGTCAAATGCTGGCCGACGCCGAGACACAGGCCGCCCAGGCCCGAGCCGCCTTCCAACAGGCCGAGTCCCGAGTGAGCCACGCCCGTCAGGCTTGGGAGCAGGCCCAACAGGAAGCCGCCTCTGCTGCCGGCCAGTCCAAAGCCTGATCCTCCGCCGCTTGACGCGCACGCCAGGCGCTGCTTGACTACCAATGCTGGACAGACATTCTGCCTGCCGGCTCTTGTCGGCACTCCAGCCTGCGCTTCGCATGGGCGGGGCGATCCCCCTAGGAGCCTGCCGTGATTTGTGACGGCTTCTTCTACTATCCCAACAGACACTGCTACGGGTCGCCGAGCGATCATGCCCTGCGCTTTGAAGATGTGAGCTTCACCACCCGCGACGGCCTGCGGCTCAGCGGTTGGTTCTTCCCAGCCTGCCCGACTCCGGGAGAAAACGCCCCGCGCGGCACCGTCCTGCACCTGCACGGCAACGCCGGCAACATGTCCGGCCACTTCCAGCACGTGGCTTGGCTGCCGGCCGAGGGCTGGAACGTGCTCTGCTTCGACTACCGAGGCTACGGCGAATCAAAAGGCGGCGTCAGTCGTGAGGGCACCGTCGCCGACGCTCACGCCGCTCTCGACTACCTGCTCGGCCGACCGGATGTCGATCCGAACCGCATCACCGCCTTCGGCCAGTCGCTCGGCGGCGCTATCGGCATCGTGCTCGCTGCCGAACGCCAAGAGATCCGCGCCCTGGCCACCGACGGTGCCTTCGACAACTACCGCCGCGTCGCGAGCTGGCATATCCGCCACAGCCCTTGGCTGCTGCCCATCGCCTGGTGGGTGCCGCACGTGCTGATGACCAACGGCTACGACCCCATCAACTACGTAGGCCGCATCGCCCCTCGCCCCATCTTCATCATCCACGGCACCGCCGACGCCATCGTCCCCGTGCACATGGCCAGCAAACTCTACAACGCCGCCAACGAGCCCAAGAAACTCTGGCTGGTAGAAGGAGCCGACCATTACGACCCCCTGCGCAACCACGACGCCGCCGGCCACATTAAGCTCGTCGAGTTCTTCGAAGCGGCGATGAAGGATTGACGTGCGGGCTTACGCCTCGTCTGCCTCGTCCTCGGGTGGCAGTTCATCCGTGGTAGGCTGCGCGAGTATGCGTACTATCTCGCCAAGTATCGTCCGCATCTCGTCGGTTAGGTCCGGATCGCCTTCAAGGCTTGCCGGCAGCTGCGGGAATTGCCGGAACAGCACCATCAGATCGCGGCGGTCCTGAACCCGCTTGACCGGATCTCTCGGCCAATCCGATCGTTGCGTACGCAGCTTCGCAAAAGCGAGCCGCTCGGCCGAGCAGAAGTCGATCGATTCGCCTTCCAATGTCTCAACCGTCGGCTGTTCCAGCAACCGCGCAAACCGCGTGTCGACATTGATATCGACCTCGACATTGCTGGCCGCATGGCGCAGCTTGATGTGACGCCGATGGTCAAACACGATCTCGAAGCCATAGCGGGGCCAAGGCTGAGCGGCCTTCATCACCTCGAAGGGCTTTCTCAGCGAAACGATGTCCACACCCATGGTCGGCCTGACATTGATGTCGTAAAGCTGCACGGCCAGCCCGCCGGTAATCACATATGGCACGTCGAAGTCTTTGAACATCCGCACAATCGCCAACAATGTGGCACGTTTATCCTGCTGAAGGTCGTCGCGCAAGACGAAGTTCTCCCGCTTGAAGATTTCTTCGAGGACTGCGGATGTGTTCGCAGTAGTCATCGTGACACCACTTACCTCTCTCGCTATATTGTACTTCGCGGCGGCGAGAAGAGAAACCCGTTCGCAAGAAGAGAAGGATTGGCCGAATATCGTAGTGCTGCATCGCCCGAATCGACATAGGTGAGCCTTCCCGGGCTGGGGCGACTTGCACCCCAGACTTGCCAAACACGCTCTGCGCAAAAAGCGGGCCGGTTTCCAGCAGATGCTGGCAACCGGCCCACAAAAACAAGGTTGGCAACTCTGAACGGCGCCCGTCTTATCCAAAGCACGTAAATCTTGTGCCCGCCGCACGCACAATACGTGAACGCGTATTACGGCGTCACCTGCAGCAGCAGCGAGCGATAGCCGTACTCGCTTCGCACTCGCAGCCGCACACCATCTGCCAGCAATTTGGCGCTGAGTGCCTTCTTCAGGGCTGCGGGCGTCTTCATCGGCTCGCCCTGCACGCTGAGGACCAGATCGCCCGCCGTGATCCGCAACGCCCCGGCCTCACCGAGCGGCTCGACCTGCGTGACGATTAACTGGCCTTTGACCTCGTCGTAATTCCAGTTGTACTTCTTAGCCAGTTCGGGCGTGACCTTGGTCACGGTCATGCCGACCGATTCGATGGTCGTCTCAGTCTCTTCGTCCTGGCTCCCCGGAGTGCCGCCCTTGCCGCCACCGCTCCAGCCGCGATTGCTGTAGAAGTCCGCCGGCTGAGCCTCGATCTTAACGGGGATGGTGATCTGCTTACCGTCGCGCCAGACGTCAAGATTCAGAGTCTCGCCCGGCTTCGTCTGGGCGACAATACTCTGCAACTGAGAGGCCGATTCCAGTTTCTTGCCGTCCGCCTCGAGCACGACATCTTCGCCCTTCAGGCCGGCTTTGCTGGCGGGCGTATCGGGTCTGACGTCCTCAATCAAGACGCCGCGGTCTTCCTTCAGACCGAACGTCCGGGCCAGACCGGGCTCCTGATCCAATCCCTTGATGGCCACACCGAGGTAGCCGCGCACGATCTCGCGGCCTTCCTTCAAATCCGGCAAGACCTGCTTGATCATCTCCGACGGAATCGCAAAGCCGATGCCCATGTAGCCGCGCGAGGTGGTTGCAATCGCGGTGTTGATCCCGATCAACTCGCCCCGCATATTCACCAGCGGGCCGCCGCTGTTGCCGGGGTTGATGGCAGCATCGGTTTGCAGGAAGTCCTCGATGCCTGCGATGCCAACGTTGTTACGTCCGGTCGCAGAAATGATGCCTTGCGTCACCGTCTGAGCCAGCCCGAACGGAGCCCCGATGGCCAGTACCCAGTCGCCCACCTCCATCTTGGTGCTGTCGCCGAGTTTGATAGGCTCAAGCTTGACCCCAGCCTCCTGGAGAGCCTTCATGTCAGAGTCTTTGATCTTAATGAGAGCGATGTCGGTCTTGGGATCCTGCCCGACGACGGTGGCCTGGACCTTCCGCCCGTTATCGAGCGTCACGTCGAGCCGGACTTGCTCCTTGCCCTTGTCTTTGCCGCCCACTACGTGATTGTTCGTGAGGATGTAGCCGTGTTCGGGGTCGATGATCACTCCACTGCCGCGGCCAGATTCAGGCATCGGTTGCTGGGGCATCTCGCCGAACTGCTCAAAGAACTGGCGGAACGGCTCCAGATCCTTGGGCAGATCTTTGGGCAACTGACGCCGAAGCTGATTCTTCTCCGGGGTGGCTTCCACGGTGGATTCGATCTGCACCACAGTGGGCTTTACATGCTTGGCCACCGTGCGGAACGTGCTGGAGATGGACTCCAGCCGGGCGACTTCCTGCTGCGACACCGCTGGCCCGCCACTCGTACCGGACTGGGCGGAAGCTGTCGGCAGATACGTCCGCCCCGCAACAAACATCGCAGCGATTCCAAGGCCTGCCAAAGCAAACCGCTGAAACCGACCTCGGCTACTGGTCATCGTGGCTCTCCTTTGTGGCTTCGTGGATACCGGCTGATAC